>NZ_SELU01000119.1:0-3974 GCF_006861605.1 Pseudanabaena sp. UWO310
TCTCCTCTGTCTATGGCTGATACTGCTTTCTTCCGTAAATCTATGCTGTAAGCTGCTGTCATTTTCGTTTCTTTTTCTGTCTCTTCTGTTTCAATTTTATGTCCTATCTTAACCTTACTTTGCTATATTTTTTACTTTTACCTTTTTGCTTTTTGCTTTTTCCTTGCTTAACGCTTGTATTTTAAACATTTATTCAAAAAACAAAAAATTATGCCTCATAGTTTAGTTGTTAATTTTATGCCGAAAACGCCGATTTATCCTGAATACCTAACAGGACGGCATATCCACGCACTTTTTTTGACCTTAGTTAGCTCTGTCGATAAAGAATTAGGCGATCGCCTGCATGGTGAGAAAGCGAATAAAGGCTTTGGGTTGAGTCCGATTTTGGTGATGGGTAATGGGTCATTGGTAATGGGTAATGGGTCATCGGTAATAGGTAAGCCAAAGCCAAAAACAAGATCCCAATCACCAATCACCAATCACCAATCACCCAATTACCAATCACTAATTACTAATTACCAATTACCAATCCCCCCTTCAACCCCCTGCTGGTGGCGCATCTCTCTGTTAGATGAAGTTCTCTTTAGCAAACTCACAGGGCTTTGGCTAAATCTCAATCCCGATCGCGCTTTTCATCTCGGTTCCGCCGACCTCTATATCACTGGTATCCTCGGCACGCCTCAATCGAGCCAACCTTGGTCAAACTTCGCCACCTATCAACAAATCTACGATCGCGCCTCAGATAGCGAAAAAACGATCGCCTTTCATCTCGCCACCCCCACCGCCTTCCGTCAAGGCAAATACGATTCGCCATTACCCACCCGCGACAACGTATTTAATAGCCTATGCGATCGTTGGAATACCTACAGCGACATCCAAATCAATTCTGAAATTATCGAATATATCTTTCCCAGTCGTTTTGACATCAAAACAGAAGTAGTCAAAAACTATGATACCCACACCTTTATCGGCTGTGTTGGAGAGATCGGCTATCGGATTCTCGGTGATGCTTCGCCAGAGATCGTCAAACAGATTAATGCTCTAGCCGACTTTGCGATGTTTGCAGGAATTGGGAGAAAGACGACGATGGGGATGGGGATGGTTAGGCGGGTGATTGGTAATGGGTAATGGGTGATGGGTATGGGTAGACCTGATTTTGAGGATTTGGAGATTTATCGATTGGCGGAGAGTTTGGCTAGTGAGGTATGGAATATGGTGAGTTTGTGGGATCAGTTTGCTAAAGATACTGTGGGTAAACAAATTGTGCGTTCAGCAGATAGTGTTTGTGCAAACATTGCCGAAGGAAGAGGTCGAGGCAGTTTAAAAGACAATCAAAGATTTATCAGAATTGCACGAGGTTCGCTCTATGAAACAACCAGTTGGCTCAGACTAGCCTACCGTCGCAAACTACTAAACACCGAACAAGTCCAAAAACTAAAATCCATCCTAAACCCACTACTCCCAAAACTAAATGCCTACCTAAACTCCCTGACTCGATGAGAAGTAAACAGTAAAAACAATCACCAATCACCAATTACCAATTACCATCTAAAAACATGGAACCAATCCCCATCGCTGCTTTAAATCAATACGCCTACTGCCCCCATCGTTGCTGGCGCATGTTTTGTGCAGGAGAATTTGTCGAGAATCATTACACGATTGAAGGAACCGATCTGCATCAACGGGTGCATACGGTTGGCGAAAATCAACGAGAGGAAACTTGGCAAATCAGGGCAATCTGGCTGAAGTCAGAACGATATGGCTTGATCGGTAAATCCGATTTGATTGAGGAAGTTGATGGCAATCTCTATCCCATTGAATATAAACGTGGACATAAGGGCGAGTGGGATAACGACGCGATGCAAGTTGTGGCTCAAGCTCTCTGTCTAGAAGAGATGACAGGAAAAAGCATTACTAATGGCTATGTTTATTATGCTCAAACCCATCAAAGACAAGAAATTGAGATTACGGCTGAGTTACGAAATGAGGCGATCGCAGCAATTACGGAAATCTCGCAAATGATGGAAACTGGCAAAATGCCTCCTGCAATCTATGGCAACCGTTGCAAAGGATGCAGTCTGTTTACCCAGTGTGTACCAATGGCGAAGGAGAAAGTTGGGAGGTATAAAGAGAGCTAATTGGTGATTGGTAATTGGTAATTGGTTGATTTTGTCTTCTTAGCCAAGGTAGGTTCAAGGGGATGAGCGGTTGCAGGAATTTAGTCAGGGATTAGCAATTGTTCAATCACCAATTACCAATTACCAATCACCAATTACCAATCACCAATTACAAAAAACTATGGGAACTCTCTACATAACTCACGATGATTCATTTATTGGCAAGACTGATGAACGTTTGACGGTCAAAGCCGATAAGAAACAGTTAATTGATGTGCCACTGATCAAAATTGACGGGTTGGTAATCCTCGGTCGTGCCACGATTTCGCCTGCGGCTGTGATGGAACTGCTAGAGCGAAAAATACCGATGTCATTCATGACGGGAACGGGGCGCTTTCTTGGTCGTTTGGAACCTGAGCTAACTAAAAATATTTTCGTAAGGCGATCGCAGTGGGATGCAGCGGGAGAAAGTCCGAAGGCAATCCATATGGTGCAAGCCTTTGTGCGTGGCAAGTTAAAAAATTATCGTGCGTCATTAATGCGGCATCTGCGGGATTATCCTGATAATGACTTACAGAAAGCGATTGACGATCTCGAACGAGCGATCGATTCGCTCGCAGCGATTAAGGCGATCGCGAGTTTGCGTGGTGTGGAGGGGCATGGTAGTGCTGTCTATTGGCAAGCTTTTCCCAAATTAATTCGCGCCGACGGTTTTAGCTTCACAACCCGTAATCGCCGACCGCCGACCGATCCTGTGAATGCGATGTTAAGTTTTGGCTATTCCCTGCTACGTCATGATATTCAAGGAGCGCTAAATATTGTCGGTTTCGATCCCTATCTGGGCTATTTGCATACCGAGCGCTACGGTCGTCCTAGTCTTGCCCTCGACCTCATGGAAGAGTTTCGCCCCTTGATTGTCGATGCGATCGTGCTGTCGGCAATTAATCGCAAAGCGATCGCGCCCAAGGATTTTACTTCTGAGCCACTGAGCAAGGCAATTTCTCTATCTAATGAGGCAAGAAAAGTATTTTTGACGTTGTACGAGCAGAAGAAACAATCAAAATTTAAGCATCCTGTTATGGTTCGTCAATGTACTTATCAAGAGGCTTTTGAACTTCAGGCAAGATTGCTAGCTAAGTATCTAATGGATGAGACAGATAAGTATCCACCGTTGGTTTTGAAGTAGTTTTTTGGGATTGGTAATTGGTAATTGGTAATTGGGGATTAGAAGCTTCTTTTTGTTGTTAGCTTACCGATGACCCATTACCCATTACCAATGCCCCATTACCCATCCCCAAATTAATGTTCATAGTAATTTCCTACGATATCCCTGAAGACAACCGCCGTACTAAGATTCATAAGATCCTCAAATCCTATGGGCAATGGATGCAGTTTAGTGTGTTTGAGTGCGAATTAACCGATGCTCAATATGCAAGGTTGCGATCGCGCTTGAGTAAGTTGATTAAGCCTAGCGAAGACAGCATTCGATTTTACTTCCTATGTGGTTGCTGTCAGCCTAAAATAGAACGTATTGGTGGCGAACAGGTGCGAGACGACACAATATTTTTCGCTTGATTTTTAGTTCATGGTTTGCGCGAGTCGTTGGGTGTTTTTGAGGAATATATGCAATTGTTGGTAATAAATGTGTTAACTGGTATGAATCCCTAGAAAAAGTAAAAACGATATTAAACTAAAAAAACTCATTTTCTGTGATCACAAAAAATAGACATAAAAAACTCATTTTCTGTGATCACAAAAAATAGACATAAAAAATTCATTTTCTGTGATCACAAAAAATGAATTTATAGGGAGCTTACTTTTCTGACAGATATAAACTTTTTTAACTTGGGAGGAGCC
>NZ_SELU01000038.1:0-52789 GCF_006861605.1 Pseudanabaena sp. UWO310
GAATAGAGAGTGGCGGCGCTTCGCGCCGCCACTCTCTATTCGGTTTCTAATACCAATTCCCAAAAGTATTGAAAACCAAACCCAGTAAGGGTTTTAAAATCACAAAATGGCTACGCCATTTTGTGATTTGGTATAACGTTACTAACTATAGCTATACCAGTTTTAATTTTTGGTATTAATTGGTATTAAGTGGCGGGGCATAATTAAAACCCAAAATCAAAAGCTGTAGCGCACGCGCAGCGTGCGCTACAGCTTTTATAGCTAGATTTTAAAGCAATGTTTCCGAAGCAACGATCATCGAGCCAACGCCACTGTTCGTAAAGATTTCCAATAGAAGTGAGTGCGGGACTCTACCATCAACGATATGAGCTGCTCTTACCCCTTGAGCTAGCGATCGCACGCAACACTGTACTTTGGGAATCATGCCACCACTAACCACATTACTATTCATGAGCTCTCTTGCTTTTTGGATAGTTAAACTGCGATAGAGAGTACTGGGATCCTTGTAATTATGTAAAATACCTGCAATATCAGTGAGTAGAATCAATTTTTCAGCTCCTAGCGCCGCCGCAAGTTCACCTGCAACGGTATCCGCATTAATATTGTAGGATTGACCTGTTTCATCGGTGGCAACGCTGGATACAACGGGAATATGTCCTGCTTCTAGCAATGTGGAGAGTAGCCCAATATTAATGCCACTGACTTCACCGACAAAACCGATCTCATCATTGCCTTGGGGACGGGCGCGGATCAGGTTGCCATCCTTGCCACATAGTCCCACACCAGAACCGCCAGCAAGGTTGATCATTTCCACAATTTGCTTGTTAACACGTCCTACTAATACCATTTCCACAACTTCCATCGTGGCGGCATCGGTAACGCGCAACCCATTAATAAACTGTGGTTCAATATTGAGCTTAGTCAGCCATGTATTGATTTCAGGCCCGCCACCATGCACTAGCACGGGGCGCAGTCCCATGAATGACATCGTAACGACATCACGAATCACATCCTGTCGCAGATTTTCTTCTTTCATGGCTGCACCACCATATTTAACGACAATAGTGCGTCCTGCAAATTGCTGCATATAAGGCAGTGCTTCACTGAGAATCTGAACGCGATCGCTGTCTGTGATCATTTAACGCCTCGACTATTCTTAAAAAATACTTTGATTAACCTTACAACCTCACTTACACCTATAGATAAGCGAATCTAGGTATTTATTAATATTTGACAACTTTTACGAAACTCTCCGTAAACCCCAAAGTTAATTACGGGCTGTCGCTACTTAACCCAAGAATTAATTGGCGGCGCGAAGCGCCGCCAATTAATTCTTGGGCTCTATGTCCTAGTACACTTGGCGACAGCTATATACCTGCGATCGCCATTTCAAAGGCTTGACATACGGAGGAAATCGAAAACTTAGTTTGAGCTTGGATATAGGCTGCCTCAACTATCGTCTTCGTAAATTCGCGATCGCTAAAAATTTTTTGCATCGCCTTGGCAAGTAGATGGGGATCGTTCGGAGGGATCAATAGCCCTGTCACGCCATCATCAATAATTTCTCCCGTGCCACCACCCATAGTAGCGATCGCTGGTCTTTTGGCTAACTGAGCTTCGACGATTACTCTTCCAAAGGGTTCGGGGGCGGTCGAACAATGGGCGATCGCATCACATGCCTTCATTAAGGCAGGAATATCTTGGCGAAAGCCGAGCCAATGGACACGCCCTTTTAGACTGGGTTGGGCAGCAATATTTTTCAGCTTCTCCGTATATTCCGCTTCACCGAAGAGCGCGTCACCCACCAGTAAAACATGGACATCAGGCAATTCACGGGCAGCTTCCAGCAAAATATGTTGTCCTTTCCAATAGGACAGACGGCTAAACATGCCCACTAAAGGGCGATCGCGCGGAATGCCCAATTCTTCACGGAGCGTCGCTTGCCGATCATTAATGCGATCAAATTTTGTGCAATCAAAACCGTTATAAACCGTGCGGAGCAGTTGCCGCTTACCACCACAGGCAATAAATGCGTCGCCCGTAGCTTGGGAATTAACGATTACTCTGCTAGCAAACCAATTCGCTAGGGTGACGGCAATTTTGCGATTGGTCGCACTAAAAATATTCGCGGTCAAAATATCATGTAAGTGCCAAACGACGGGCGCACCACCAAATAACCTCGCGATCGCTGATACCACAAATCCCTTTTGGTTATTGGCATGAATCAGATCAAAATCTTGACTTTTTTGAGCTATTTGCCTGCCCAGTCGCCATAGATCGCCGATGGATTTCCAAGAGGCTAGCCCGCTTGATACTTTTACCTCTGCCAGCGATCGCGAAGATGGCAAGACTTCTACTTTTACACCCAAGTCCTCCAGTCGATTTTTTAAAATGCCGTCAGTTAATAACAACACCTGACTGTGATCGCGATAGGCATGGGCAAAATCGAGCAAGCACAGCTCTCCACCTCCCAAAACTGCGGTATAGCTTACAAATAAAATCCGTTTTTCTATCATGGGTTATTGCTAGGCAAGGAAGTCTCATCGATCTCAAGTTGCTTACTAAAAGACTCAAAGTCCAAATTTCGATTATTAGCCAGCCCTGCCTTTAAAAGTTCACCTGCTTCTCTTAGGGCTGGAGTATCATTGGGCTTAAATTTTAACCAACGGGCATAGCCATCGATCGCCTCAAACCAATATCCTGAACGAGCGTAAATCTTGGCGCGATCGCGATCGGTTAAAGCCAGATTCAAGGATTGCTTGAGGGTTTCTTCGTTTGGGTTATACATAATCCAACCGCTGACAGTAACTTTTTGGCAAAGGCGATCTTCCACCACAATCTGCCATTTATAGGGCTGATCTGGCTTTAAAGAAGCCGATTGCGGTAATTTAAAACTAGCCAAACCGCCATGCATTTCCATCTCAATTTGAAAAACTGCGATCGGTTCGGGAGCGTCCATAAATAAGGTAAGCTGCCCGTTCAAATCATCTTTATGAGCCGAATTTGGCGAATCCTTGGCTTCACTGGGGTCTTCAGAAATATTCCCATCATTTAAATACCAATACAGCGTCGGTTGAGGACTTGCGGTTTTTGCCCCATCTTCAGGCGTAATCAAGATGATGAAAGGTAATTTTGAAGACGGACTCGTTTCGCTCGGCTTTGGAGAGTTTCCATCTCTAATCGCGTTGGGATTGCAAGGGCGTTTACCTCCACCACTATGCACAGAGGGAAGTCCACGGCTAGGATGGGAGAAGGAGCCATTTTTAATCGTGGTGGAATCAAACAAGCGAGTGCCGCCGCCCGTACTTGCCGTTTTGGGTAGCCCCAATCCATAGTTACTTCCGTTAAACTGCGCCAATAACCAAGTTTGAGCGATCGCATCTAATCGCAGAAAGTCGCTAGGTACTACCAAACTGGACAAGGAACAGATCAAGATTGTAAAGGCACTACTGAGACAAGTATGAAAAGTTAGCTTGTTAGTTACAGCAGTCAAATAATTACTTTGAGGAATAGATACTTTACATCTCATAAATTTTCAGAGCCATGCGCGTAAAATGGCTAGTAAGTATTTGCTAAGTAATAGCAGTCATAGCATATGAGCATCACTTTATCTAAATCAACTCATATTGAGCTAGAGCAAAAATTACTATTGCCAAGGATCTATAGTTGGCAAGAATTCGAGGTGTTAGAAAACCTGTTAGCCACATGTGGCTTTCGCATTACTTATCTTGATGGCTGGATTGAGCTAATGACTGTTGGTGAACCCCACGAATTGATTAAGAAATCTCTAGCAATTTTGTTGGAAGCCTATTTCATTATCCAAGGAATTGAATTTATACCTATGGGTAGTGCTACTCGTCGCGGGCAAGAAAAGGGGACATCCTTTGAGCCTGATGAGTCTTATTGTTTTGGGGAAAAGAAAGCTAATCCTGATCTAGCGATCGAGGTGATCTTGACTAGCGGCAGCTTGGAAAAACTAGAGAAATATCGCCGCTTTGAGATCCCTGAGGTCTGGCTCTGGGAAAATAATCAACTGCAAGTATATGCTTTCATTTCTTCGGAATACCATCTTGTCCCCCGTAGCCAACTTTTACCTGATCTTGATATTGATCTGTTAGTAAGTTGTGTGCAGATGCCATCAAGATTAGAAGCAATGAGAGCTTTTCGGCATGGACTACACCATGAGTGATGGAGATATTGGTATATTTGTAGCGATCGCTTGATTAGAGAATAAATGTTTAAGTTTGCTCACAGGCTTGCTGGCTTAGCAATTTATACAGGGCTATGTCTAGGATTCGCTACCACAATAACGCCCATTAAATCACCCGCATTTGCTGAAGATAGGAGTCTATTTATCTTCTAGAAATTACATGAAATTTGATTTCGATCCAGTTAAAGCAACTTCTAACCTACAAAAACATGGTGTATCCTTTGAAGAAGGCGTGACTGTGTTTAGTGATCCTTTAGCATTGACAATTAACGATCCTGTTCATTCAGAGCGAGAGTTTCGTTTTTTGACTATTGGCATGAGCGATCGCTATCGACTTGTTGTTGTATCCCATACAGAGAGACATGGACAAGTTCGATTAATTAGTGTTCGATTAGCAACTCGCCAAGAGAGGAAAGAATATGAATCCTGAAACTCAAATAGACAATGATGAAATGCTTCCTGAATATGATTTCTCAGGAGGTGTTCGAGGTAAATATTACGAGGCATACAAACAAGCTCAAAATATTGCTCAAAATACCATTGTTCTCGATCCAGATGTCGCAAGTGTATTTCACGATTCTGCCTCTGTTAATGAAGCTCTGCGAATGCTACTGAAGATCGCTAGTTCTATGAAAACAAGTCCAATTAACCAAGATCCACCTCTTGTTAATTCTTAGTAGAAAATCCCGATCGCATATCATAATTACGTTCCCACTAAGCAACACCAGCAAAGATTACTGTGATAGGTCACTCCCCCACATTTAGTTCATCAGCTAGTCTCTTAGAAATGGTGGCTAACCAGTTCTTAGTGATTGTATAGATGGTTAACGGTTTCGTGTAGTCCTATAATTGGTTAGGATGGCAAGGTGAAAGCCTATTTTTATATTGATCAAACTTTGATTGGTTCTGACGAAATAGCTGGAGAGTTTTCGACTAATCCTGATTATATACAGGGCTATGGTCAATAGTGATATTTTTAGAATTTCGTTATGGTAAAGTATATTAACAACTTGTATATTCAAAAGCATTAAAATAAAAAAACTAAAATGAAAAAATTATCACAAGGGCAAAAATTAGAACGCCCAAAAAATCTTGATAAACGAGTATTTTTTTGTGATGAATTTAAAGGTGTTGATTTTCTTCGCAAACATGATTTACTGTGGCTATATATTATTAAAAAAGGTGGGACAAGTAAATTCCAGTGGGTTCTTGAGTTTGATGTCTTAGAAAGTGGAAATACAGGGGGAAGTGTTGCTTTTACAAAACATGAATTCACTCAAATAGCACAAATATGTGAATCAAGAAATTTTGATTGGAATTTTAGGATTTCTTCGTCATACCCTAGTCTAATTTTGTATAGATATTCAGAGTTAGATTCTGTTATTGAAGTTGCAAATAAGTTAGCAGATTTTACTTACAGGCTACACTATGACCAGAAAAGACGGACTTTGATTGATGAGATATATAAAGCTTCGCATCAAAGCGACAATCAAGAATTAGTTCTCCGTATAAACGGCAAAAAAAACGGACAGTTTAGATTGATTACAGATCAAGAGCTAAAACTAGAAATATTGTTTTTTAAAAATGGCAGAATTTCTACTAGAAGAGAAGTTAATAGTGCCATTGCCTATGAAACTGGATATACCAGAGACAAAGCAATTAAAGAGTCAAATCCTAACAGAAAAGATGGTATTTTATTGATTAATCACCATATCAAAAAGTCTGAATTTCATGCTACTGATTGGAATACATTTTGTTTGACAGTGGATAAACGTATATTCACTAAATCAGGAGAGCCAATTAACTATGTATATAAAGAAGATGTAGAACAGATTCATCTTGAACTACAAGAAGAAAACAACAATTCTTTTGATGTGGTTCAACAAAATCTATTTCCTGATGAAGTAGCTCAATCTATTAATGATTTAGGTGTCAATAAATCTTTTCGAGAAGGGGCGACATCTCAGGTTTCAGTTAATGCTTATGAACGAAATCATCAGGCGCGTGAAAAATGTATCGATCATTATGGAACGAGTTGTGTTGTTTGTGGATTTAATTTTGGTAAAGCATTTGGTGAACTTGGAGACGGATTTATTCATGTGCATCATCTAAAACCTATTTCCGAAATTAGGGAAGAATATGAAATTAATCCCGTTGAAGATATGCGTCCTGTATGTCCCAATTGTCATGCAATGATTCATCGTCGTATACCATTATTGAGTATCGAAGAAGTCAGAGAAGTGTTACAAAATAATTTTGATCGAAACAATGTTTAAGTTTGCTCACAAACTTGCTGGCTTAGCAATTTATACAGGGCTATGTCTAGGGTTCGCTAGCACAATATCGCCAGTATTTGCTGAAGATAGCAGCCTTGGCATCGTCATGCGTCGCGGACAATTACGAGTGGGAATTGATGCCGCGATCGGTGGTCCCTATATGTTTTGGAATGCCAAGACGCAGTTTTATGATGGGTTTGAGCTAGAAATCATTCAAGAAATTGCCGCAAAATTAAACATTGAACCCCGTCCCATTAATATTCCTTG
Organism: Pseudanabaena sp. UWO310; assembly: GCF_006861605.1. Classification (NCBI taxonomy): domain Bacteria; kingdom Bacillati; phylum Cyanobacteriota; class Cyanophyceae; order Pseudanabaenales; family Pseudanabaenaceae; genus Pseudanabaena; species Pseudanabaena sp. UWO310. The sequence continues at coordinate 6,754 of NZ_SELU01000038.1, forward strand.
GTCTACCCAGCCTGAAAATTTATCTTCGCGACAGGTCGATGTCCTTCTTAGTGCGCGGGAAGAGGGAGCCCTAGAAACGGGCGATACCAAGGGCAAATTCATCGAAACCGTTCCCTATTACCGTAGCGCTCAAAGGTTGCTAATCCGTGCCGATGGCACGCAAATCAAATCCCTCCGCGACATGATTGGCAAACGGGTGGGAGTTGTGGCAAATAGCGGAGGCGCAGCGATCGCAGAAACCTATAATAAAAATAGGGGTAATGCTATCCGCCTGTTCTCCTCACGGGATCTCGATCGGATGGTCATCCAACTGCGCGATCGCCAGCTTGATGCGATGATCCTTGATGAACCAGTAGCCGTATGGCAAGCACGCAACAATCCCAACTTTATAATTGTTGGGGAACCCTTAATTCCGATTCGTCTAGTGGCGATCGTCAATAAGGACGATGTATCCCTAAAAAATGCCGTAGATCGGGCTTTAACAGAGATGCGTCAAGAGGGTAAACTCGAACAGATACTTAAGAGGTGGAACCTGTGGGAAAGCCAGAAAACTTTAAAATCAACAACGGTCTTGCCAGTTACGGTATTAGCGATCATTACGCCGTACTCGGTTTACCAATGACCAGTGATGCGCTCCAAATTCGCAAAAAATTTCTCAAGCTTGCAAAGATTTTGCATCCTGATGTATTTGGCAGAACTCCCGAAGAAAAAGAGCTTGCCACTAAATATTTCTCAAAAATGGTCAGCCCAGCCTACCAAATTCTCAATAGCGATCGCGAGCGGGGAGAGTATTTAGCCACCTTAAGAATTTTTGCCCAGAACACCAAGCAAAAAGAACAGATACCGACGATCAGTTCTGAAATTGCCCAAAAACTCTATCGGATGCCCCACGAAGTCACCTATCAGCAATATGTAGAACAAGTTGCTCCGAAACAATATGAAAGCTTAGATACCATCTTGGAATACACCACCACTCTCAGCGAGTTAAATTTGGTATATGTCTTGACTCAGCAGACCTTGAGCTTTACCAGCAGCAGCAATGCTTACGCTCCTGCTCCCAGTCAAACCCATAGCCCTGAACCTGTAGCTGCCAAACCAGCCCAGTCTCCCGCATTGCGAAATCTCAATATGGCGGAGTTATTTATCAGTAAAAAGCAATGGACTGAGGCGCTTAAGGAGTTACTGGGAGCTGAGAAACTCGATCCTAATAACGCTAAGGTCTATGCGCTTAAGGGGTTAGTGCAAATGAATCAAAATGCGGCGGCGATCGCGAAGGCAAGCTTTCAAAAAGCTCTCAAACTCGATCCCAAAGAGCCGATCGCCCTCAAATATATCAATCAGGTGACTACTGCTAGCAAACCGCCAGAAAAAGCGCCAGAAAAGAAAGGCGGGTTATTTGGCTGGGGCAAAAAGTAATCTCGTATATTTCTCGCTAGGACTGGATTTCCGCAGACTCAAAAATATGGCGAGGCAACCATCTTGGATTTCCGCAGACTAAAGTATTACCGCCATAATGCGCTCATGCTGATCGTTAGTGCCGATCAGCATATTTTGACGACGATTACCCAATATTTAGGCTCAGAACGTTACAGTTTCATCACGGAAACCAGTGGCGAAAGAGCTTGGGAAATCATTCTTCACAAAAAACCTGCGATCGTTTTAGCTGATTGGCATATCCCCGATGTCTCTGGTGTAGCACTTTGCCATCGGGTTAAGGTAAATCTCGAACATCCCGACCTCATGACAACGTATTTTGTCTTGATTGTCGATGCTTTGAACAATCAACAACGTCAAATAGGTTTAGATGCGGGTGTTGATGAATTTCTCAGCAACTCCATTGATGGTTCTGAGCTAAGAGCAAGATTGCGGACGGGGCTAAAGGTCAGTGCGTTAACGCAGTCTTTGATCTGGACTAACCAGAAATTACTCGCTCAAAATGACTTGCTGGATACATTGAACTTAGTCGATCCTTTAACAAAGGCTTTAAGTGAGCAAGCCTTTGTTGAGATCGTGCCGAAAATGATGCAACTGTTTAAGGGCTATGGCGCTTATCAAAGTTATAGTTTCTTGAGCTTGTTGATCATTGATATCGATCGCTTTCAACCGATTGTCGATTCCTATGGCGAGCAGGTTGGCAATGAGACGCTTAAGGCGATCGTCGGGCGTTTGAGCAATAACTGTGAGGCTAACAGTTTAATTTATCGTTATGGCTTAGATGAGTTTGCTTGCATTACGCCCCATAATGATGCTGCAAGTGGCAAACAACTCTCTCAAAATTTACTGGCAAGCATTAGCAGCCATCCAATTTCTGTCTCTTCGGCATTGTTATTTCCACTAACGATTAGTGTCGGTGGAGTGGTAACGACTTTAGCAAGCCTCAGCCAACAAAATCTCGATCGGAGTTTTGGCAAACTTGTAGCTTTAGCAGAACACTCACTACATCAAGCTCAATGTGCGGGTGGCAATCAGGACTATATCAAAGAACTTATCTAACGTGAGTTCGGGATAATTTGAAACGGGCTGTGAGAAAGGGTTTGCGACGCAAACCCTTTTTCACAGCCCAAAAGTAAAAGCCTTGCTATGCAAGGCTTTTACTTTTGGGCTGTGAAAATTTGCCAGCTTAAGCCGAACTGACGTTAAATATAAAACCCTCAAACCTGCGACGCACGCGCAGCGTGCGTCGTAGGTTTTATATCTGGATTTTAATTATATTGTAATTATGCTGAGGTACTTATACCAATTCACGAAAGTATAACAACCTTTTATGAATTAAAAACCAAACCCAGTAAGGGTTTTTATCAAAATTTATCACAACTAATTCAGGATTACTATATTTATAATTTATAATTTGATATCTGTAATATGTACAAAAAAATGTACAAGAAAAAACTTCAGTTCTTGACAACGGCATTACTCACTTTCTCCATGATTCAAGCGATCGCTTTGAGCTTTAGCGATCAGCAACTCAATCTAGCAATTCTGCAAGATCGGCAAGCCTATGCCAAAAGTAGCGGCGCTCGGAGCGGTGGGGGCTCTTTTAAATCATCACCATCATCGAGTTCGAGTAGTTCGAGTAGCTCTACCAAATCGCCATCAAAATTTAAGTCATCACCATCATCGAGTTCTAGTAGTTCGAGTAGCTTTACCAAATCGCCATCAAAATCTATACCCACAAGCACATCTAGCCCTTCTAGCGATCGCAACTCCTTAACTAGCCCCAGTCAAACGCAAAAGAATCCAGCTATTGTCCCAGCGCCTGTCCCAGTGCCTGTCTCAACGCCAAGTATTATCGATAATTCGTCAAGTTCTTTACGCAGCAGCGACGCGAATAAAGGTTCTTCGGTCATGTCGTGGCTAGTTTGGCCGATAATTTTGCTAATCGGTGGAGTGTTTATCTTTAGATGATGCAACTATTTAAACTATTTATTTAAACTATTTAAGGGATAGGGATATGGCACTTATAAGAGTTATAGTTTCTTGAGCTTAAGGCGATCGTCGGGGGGGTGAGCAATATTTGAGTAATATTTGAGCAATAACGGTGAGGCTAACAGTTTAATTTATCGTTATGGTTTAGATGAGTTTGCTTGCGTTACGCCCCATAATGATGCTGCAAGTGGCAAACAACTCTCTCAAAATTTACTGGCAAGCATTAGCAGCCATCCGATATTTGTAATTTGTAATTTGTAATTTGATATTTGTAATATGTACAGGAAAAAACTTCAGTTCTTTACAACCACATTACTCACCTTCTCCATGATTCAAGCGATCGCTTTGAGCTTTAGCGATCGGCAACTCAATCTAGCGATTCTGCAAGATCAGCAAGCCTATGCCAAAAGTAGCGGCGCTCGGAGCGGTGGGGGCTCTTTTAAGTCATCACCATCATCGGGTTCTAGTAGTTCTAGCAGCTCTAGTAGCTCTAGTTCGAGCAGTTCTACCAAATCGCCATCAAAATCTACAAGCACATCTAGCCCTTCTAGCAGCGATCGCGACTCCTTAACCAGCCCCAGTCAAACGCAAAAAAATCCAGCTATTGTCCCAGTACCGATTATTATCAATAATTCGTCGAATTATCCCAATTCTCCGTCAAATTCTTTTCGCAGCAGCGACACGAATAGAGGTTCTTCGGATATGTCGTGGCTAGTTTGGTTGATAATTTTGCTAGTCGGTGGAACGATTGTCTATTTCATCATTCGCTCAATTATGATTCCTAGCAAATCAGGAGAGAAAGCTGGAGAAGTAGGAAATGAAACCTTTACCGTCACCAAGTTACAGGTTGCCCTGCTTGCTGAAGCGCGTCAGGTGCAAGCCCAATTAACCGAATTAAGCCTTGAAGTGGATACGGATACGTCAGAAGGTTTAATGACGCTGATGCAAGAGTCGGCGTTAGCTTTGATGCGTACCCCCGAAAACTGGAGCCATGTTTCATCTAGTTCGCAATCAGTAAATCGCGATCGCGCTGAGTCCCTATTTAACGAACTGTCCCTAGAAGAACGCACTAAGTTTAGTGAAGAAACCTTAGTAAACGTCAAAGGGCGCGTTGCTCAACGTTCGACGGCGATCGCTTCTCCTGACAAGGATCCTTCGGCCTATATTGTGGTAACACTCTTAATTGGTACCGAGCATGACAAGCCCCTCTTTGGCGAAATCCACAATACCGAGCAATTACAGTCCGCCTTAAAGGCGATCGCCGCAATTCCCTCTAGCCATTTGTTAGTGTTTGAACTGCTGTGGAGTCCACAGGCAGACACCGATAGCCTCACCTATGACGAGCTATTGACGGAGTATACCCACATGACTCAGATCTAAAGAGAGGGTTGGAGCAAAGCTCCAACCCTCTCTTTAGAATCGCGATTAGTCCTTGTGCCGCGAGGCTTTGATTTGATCGATAAAAAATTCCTCAAGGGTTTGACGTGCTAACTCGATGGCGATCGCCTTTGCCCCAATACTAGCGATATAGGTCAAGAATTCAGGTAGATCCTTGGCTAGTTGACCATGCCAAGTATCGTTTTGAAAAATGAGATGTTGGAGCCAAGGCTGTAATTCGACCTCAGTACCACCATGCCCGCTCACTTGATAGGACTGTTCCGTACCTAATAACTCATTGAGAGTCCCCATCGCGACCAATTCCCCTTTATTGAGAATGCCAATGCGATCGCAAATTAGCTCGACATCCGACAAAATATGACTGTTAAAAAATACCGTTTTGCCTTGATTTTTGAGCATTAAAATAATTTCGCGGACTTGATAGCGACCCACGGGATCTAGTCCCGACATCGGCTCATCAAGAAATACCACTTCGGGATCATTAATCAAGGCTTGAGCAACGCCAATTCTCTGCACCATTCCCTTAGAATATTGGCGCAGTTGCTTTTTACGCGCTACAGATTGGGACAGTCCGACCAGATCCAATAAATCCGCAATACGCTGGCGGCGCAGTGATGGGGCAACGCCAAATAAACTACCGATAAAATCCAGTAATTCCCATCCCGTCAAGTAGTCGTAATAATAAGCATTTTCAGGTAAGTACCCGATGGACTGTTTCGCTGTGCGATCGCCAAGAGGGTATCCTAAGATCTCACCCGTACCTGAGGTTGGCTGGACAATACCGAGCAAGATTTTTAATAGAGTCGTTTTACCAGCTCCATTAGGTCCTAACACGCCAAAGGTTTCACCCTTGCGAATGGTTAAAGAAAAATCCTGTAAAGAACTAATTTTTTGATTTAACCAAAAGCCAGTACGATAGGTTTTGCTCAAGCCGCTCGCCACAATAGCGTTGCTGGCAATAATCTGTTGCTGGGGTTCGCTAGTCAAGACTTCTACCATAGTTGCGATCGAAGTTGCAAAATTCATTCTTTAAAACAATATTTTAAAGCACTCGCTACCATACTCAAGCAAATAAGTAGCTAGGCATAATTAATTACAAACCAAAACCCGTAAAGTTGCGCCCCTACGGGGCGCAACTTTACGGGTTTTGGCAATTTATCAAGTCAGGAAAACAAAAACAATAGAGAGTTGCGGCGCTTAGCGCCGCAACTCTCTATTGTTTTTGTGACTTTTCGACTAGATATTTTTTGCCAGATAAACTATACCCAGATAAACTATACAATGTAGCGAAATGAGGCTAGATAGCGCCCAGCTATGAGTAATATTTTTTTGCTGCCACCAAACCTAGACAAGAAAGAGCGTTTTGCTGCTTCTTGGGAATATTTGCTGAAAAATGTTCAAGGTTTAGGTCAAGATTTCGTTAGTTTCCTGACTCAGCGATCGGGAAAGCCCCGTTCAACATTTATTAAAGCGGTTAGCTATCCTTTTTTCTCATCGGACATCCAGCCCGATATTCTTTTAGAATGCCAAGATTTTGATATTATCTGTGACCATCGTATCGAAAGCGAGTTGAGTGAGTACTCGCTCGCGACCTTTTTGGCGATCGCTAAGCTTCAATCCAAACCAACCTATGTAGCGGTGATTAGCAATAGTTACTGCTTGTTCGAGCCCGAAATTTTAGATAGTGAGGAAGCCAAGCTTTACTATCTGCAACCCCACGATGATATTAATTCCTCAATGCCCTATTTCTGCTGGCAGGATATCTATGCTTTGGTAGCCCAAAAGCAACATCATCTCGCCCATGAGTTTGGGGAATACATGCATTCTATGAACATGCAACCTTGGCAACATCGCATGTGGGGGGATCTATTCCTCAATCCCGATGTGGCAAAATCCTTTAGCGAACAATGGGGGCAAACTATAGATTATTTTGAAGGAATAGCGATCGCCAAACAGAGTGGTTATAGCGCCTTAGAGATTATTTATCCTCTACCTTGGCTACAATTGCTGTATCTATATGCAGCGAGATCAGTCCCCCATCAAGATCTGCAATCTGTAAGCCCCTATCTAGTCGCAACAGTTTGGATCAAGGGGGATGCGCGGAAGCAAATCCGCGCTTTTCAGGGCATCAATCAGAGCTTTGTCATACCTGAAAATAACGATCTTATTGTCGAAGTCCGCGCCAGTGTCGCCGATGGTCTATGGATGATGAAAGCTGGTAGCCGTCCGAAGTTAGCTGCCACCTATTACACCTCACTCGATCGCCTTGTATCTAAAGATATTCCCCAAGTTCAAGCCAATCTATTAGCTTTTACCAAGGCAGTATTTGCCCATGTAAAAAGTATCGTCAGTAGTTCAGTTTAGACGTTGCGGCGCTTCGCGCCACAACCTCTAATTCTTCACTGGAACAATAATTAGACGTTGCGGCGCTTCGCGCCACAACGCCTAATTCTTCACTGGGAAGGGAGTATTTTGGGTGACTTCGACATAGATATTTTCAAGGCGGACTGGCTGACGCATAATTGAGTCAATTTTGATCCCTTCAAAACATTCCAAAATTTCTTTTAGCTCCATCGCCCTCGGTAGCCAAAAAGCAAGATCTCGCCCATAGTGGCGATAATCAAAGCCGAGTTCGATCGCTCTAGCGATCGCCAAATTCTCAGTTGGCGTACAGATAATGGCAATTTCCTTTGCAGGAATATATTTACGCAGTTCCTCAAGACTCCCTTCAGCCAATAAATTTCCCTTCTTGATAATACCAATCCGCTGACAGAGGCGTTCAGCTTCTTCTAGCATATGAGTAGTCAGTAAAATAGCAGTATCCTGACTACTCAGCTTACGAATTAATTCCCAAACTTCATAACGGGCTTCGATATCCAGTCCTGTGGTTGGCTCATCTAGTACGACTAATTGCGGCTGATGGACGAGCGCAAGAGCCATACTTAATCGCCGCTGCATCCCTCCGCTGAGGGTTTCCGCAATACTTTGGGCGCGATCGCTTAATCCCACTAATTCCAAACAATAATGAGCTTGTTTCTGACAGGCTTGGTTATTCAATCCGTAAAGCTGCCCAAAAAAACGCAGATTTTCTTCACAGGTTAAGCTCTTATAAAAAATATTATCCTGTGGGGCGACTCCGATGAGCGATCGCGTTGATACCGATGGTTTTTGACCATTCATCGTTACCAATCCGCGATCGGCGGCGATCAGCCCACATAAAATACTAATCATAGTAGTTTTGCCAGCTCCATTAGGGCCCAGCAAACCATAGACTTCCCCCGACTGAATAGCAAAGCTTAAGTCATGCAAAACTTGCTTCTTTCCATAAGATTTACAGATTTTGCGAACTTCTAGCACGGAATATCGATCTCTTTAAAGTAATGCCTAAAAGTATAGCAATCGGCATTGATAAGTATAAGTAAACTTACCAACTAAAAGTCATTGTCTGTAAACTATTGCCAAAGTTGATCAAGGAATTGGCAGTGCTTTGTATAGCTGCCGCCAGTTTTGCTAGAACAAAATCAAAACCCCAAAGAGAGTTGCCGCGCTCCGCGCGGCAACTCTCTTTGGGGTTTTATACCAATTCCCAAAATGGCAACGCCATTTTGGGAATCTCAAAACCTTACTGGGTTTGGTTTTCAATCCCCAAAAGTGTAGCCACACTTTTGGGGATTGGTATGAGAGAGGCTGCGACTTCGCCCAGATAAAGTATCCCGATGTCAGAGCGTAAAGGGTTTGCTACGCAAACCCTTTACGCTCTGACAGTTTCAAATTATCCCGAACTCACGTTGAAATTAGTAATGCAGCAGGTTGTACTCACCCTGCGGCAGTAGCAAAGTGGACTCAATTTGATTTTTAATTAAGGGACTGACATATTCAGCATTATTTAAACATTCGATCAATAGCTTGTTCGCATCGTGATAGGTTCGCAATACCTTCAACTGAGTGTCACTAAATTGCCACTCCTGAGAACTTTTCCGATGCTGAACAATTAAATTACGCAGCTTTTTCGACCAATCTAAACCCTTAGCTTGCCACCACTTTGCAAAAACATCTCGGTTTTTGTAAGGATCGGGAAACTTCTGGCGCAAAAATTGTAGGGCTCTAGATAGATCGGGTTCCAGAACGCAGGCTAGCTCTAAAATGGGGTGATTGGCAAAGTATAGGGCTAAGTCAAGATTGAGCGCGAGATTAATGGTGTAATCGATATCGACCTGCGTCTCTGTAATGCTATTGTCAGCCCCCATTGCTTTTGCCAAAGCCCGTTCTAAGGATCGGGAATGGGCAATGTCTAAAGCTCGAGCGCGATCGAGGGAACGTGCATTTTCTAGATCGACATCCAAATACAACGCCCGAATTGTTACGGCCTTGTATGGAGTTCGGATTTGAATCGACTGTTGATTAACCCATGTTAGAAATGACTGCAAGTGTGGATCTTTGCTCACTATCTCGTCAATTTTGCGCTTCATCATCTGTAGGATGTGATCGGCTTGTTGGGAGATGCTAATGGTCATCACGATCACACCATGCCAGCGTCTGAGGTATATCCGTTCTAGCAGATAGTTTTGTGCGGCACTGGGGGCACTATTGGCAAGTCGATAGGCCGCGAGGTAATCATGCAAGGTGGTGTAGTTTAAGGAATGAAAACCTTTCGCACATTCAATCAATAAACTATGTTGCCACTTAAAGGACTGCAAGAGCCGATCGCGATCAATGGGAACAGCTAGGCTGCGGCTGTTACTAATACAGGCTTGAAAATCATCCTCAAGTTCGTTATTTTGCCATACATAACCATGGCGATCTAGGGAGACAATGGCTATATAGGAAAGTAAATCTTGTTTTTGTGAAGTTGATAGTTCGCGATCGCCATGGAGGGGAAAGCATTTAGTCTGATTCCATTTCGTTAGTAGCAGATCGAGAATTTCTTGGTAGAAGTTGGGCTTAAGATATTCGCAACTGTTGAATACATTACATAGATAGGTTAGTAGTAGGGGATTGCGGGCAATTTCTGCTAAGGGCTTATTGGTTGCTAAAAGCTGTTGGAATTTTTCATTTTTTTTCGGTTTTTCCGCGCAAGTAACCTGAAACCATTTACTGGCAAAGGTGCTAATTTGTGAATCTTGAAAAGGGGCGATCGCAAAGGCGGAAAATGATTCGAGGATATGCCCATAGATTGGGTTACGAGAGGAGAAGACCATCCGATTTTTGGGATAGCGATCGCTAAAGTTGGTAATTTGCTGTACGATTTCCCCACGATTGGCTTCTGGCAAGTCGTCAATCCCATCCCAAAACAGTAATAGACGACCTTTAATAAGTAACTGTTCTAATAATTGGTGATCAGAGGATTCATCTAGCAATCCATAGATCGTGATTTGTTTCTTTAACCATGTAAAAGGATCACTGTCATTAGGGGACACAAGCGATCGCAATGGCAAAAATACAGGTAGATATTTCGGTAATATTTTGCCCGCAACGCAAGCCATTGCCAAATATTTGAGTAGGGTCGTCTTACCAGAGCCCAGTCCGCCAACGAGTAAAACTAGCTTAAATTCTTCTAAAGCTCTACTAGCGGGAATTATCGGCGGATGTAGCTTATCTAAATAAAAGCGATCGTATTGTTCGGGAGGGATATTTGCAAAGGTTTCATTGAGATCCAGATATTGACTGCTGGGTAAATTAGTAAAAACACTCAGTTCGGTATATAAATCATGCAGACAGACTGGTACACTCACATCAATTATTCTGAGGCGATCGCATTGACGGATCAGCGCGGCTGAGATTCTTTGCCGTAGGCTATGTACGGATAGGTCAATATTTTCCAGCAAATTTAGAGCGATATTATCACTGGAGTTTTGATCACTGGAGTTTTGGTTAACGTTTTGCGAAATACGCTCCTTACTAGCGCCATCAGATAGCAACTCGTTCGCATTCGCGACATTGCGATTACTTCTACTCGCATTCGTAAATATCGTGGGAGTTTCCCTATTTGCATCATCATCGCTAGGCTCGGACAAATTCTCGCCTGACAATTCCCCTCCTTCCTGCAAAGTTGTTAATGAAATACCTAATTTTTCACAAACCAGATTGTAGGTATGGCGATCGACGATTTCACCATTCAAAAAATTATCGACTAATTGAACGGCAATACTAAGCTCACTTGCCAGATCTGATGGCGTAAAACCCTGACGGGAAATTTCATCCCTTGCTTTACTAAGGATATCTGCTGGAGCTCTTAGCATTAAGGATGCCACCATAGTTCTTATGCCTCTATTGCCAATTTCATTAAAATACAATAAACCTTAATATTTCCATTTAAGGTGTCATTTATTTATTAATACAGTCAATTTAACACTGCTAGTAAAAATATTGGTTTTCTGACAATGCAAAGCATTGTATATTGCGATCGCAATATGCGATCGCAAACTAACTTATACCAAAACACAAAATGGCTATGCCATTTTGTGTTTTTAAAAACCTTAGTGGGTTCGGTTTTCAACTCACAAAATTGTTGTCACACTTTTGTGAATTGGTATTAATTAGTTCTATTATCTAATATAAGAAGTCTATTCCCGTGAGTTTATTAACATTAGCCATCGATGTAGGTGGTAGTAGTATTAAGGCGATCGTCTTAAAAGATGATGGTACGGCAATCTCCGATCGGTCACTTATTCATACACCACATCCCGCAACGCCAGATGTGATTGTAGCGACATTAATCGATCTGATTTGGACACAGGGAGAATTTGATCGCCTTTCTATCGGATTTCCCAGTGTTGTCGAAAATGGCATCACAAGAGGAGCCATTAACTTACATCCCGATTGGGATGGGTTTCCTTTAGCCGAAGTATTGAGTCAGAAGTTAGGCAAGCCCTTTAGGATCGCCAATGATGCCGATGTACAGGGCTGTGGCGCGATCGCGGGTCATGGGGTGGAGTTGGTAATTACGCTAGGCACTGGCTTTGGCTCGTCCCTCTTTTTGGATGGCAAATTATTACCCAATCTAGAAATCGGTCAGCATATTTGGCGCGATCGCCACACCTACGAAGATCTCTTAGGACAAGCGGCTCTCGATCAAGTTGGTGTAGAAATATGGAATAACCGATTATCAGAGGCGATCGCTACGCTCTATAAATTATTTAATTTTGACAAAATATATCTCGGTGGTGGCAATTCTCGCTTAGTTAACCTTAGTTTACCCCCTCATTTACTAACTAAAGTAGCGATCGTCTCCAACGATTTAGGGCTAATTGGCGGACTATATTTGTGGAAATCATCATAAATTAATTTGTAGGTAAATTTTATGTTTATGGAGTTATGCTTTTATACCAAATCACAAAATGGCGTAGCCATTTTGTGATTTTAAAGCCCTTACTGGGTTTGGTTTTCAATTCCCAAAAATGTGGCTACATTTTTGGGAATTGGTATTAGGTAATCGCTCTAATCAAATTACAGCGCTTTGCGCTCAAACCCAAACTAAGGAAATTTTTGAAAGCGTTGCTTAGCAACGCTTTCAAAAATTCCCTTGTGGTTCGTTTGATCGGTAATTGCTGTAAATCAGATCAAATTTGATCAGGATCGATCCCTATTGATCTTAAGTAATTCGCTAGTTTTTCCTTTTGTTGACGTTCATGCTCGACTCGCTCTTCCGCAGTCAAATACCTGACACAATCGCGATCGTACCAATAGAGCCATTCCCGATCCCAATCAGCACTAATACTGCGCTCACAACCAAGCCCCAAGCCAATTTCTGGCATCCATACTACTTTGCCAACTTCCGACAACAGCGTCACCGATGGCATTAATTCGTACTTGCCATCGATTAATTTATAAACTTCTAAAGATTCGTGCTTTTTATAAATTCCTCTGCGACCGCTTGAGGTGTTGTAAATCGCATAGTAAAGCATTCCTAAATCTTGATATAGCTGTAGTTTGCGATCGTATTCACCGTTATATTTCTTGGAGATGACTTCTAATACCAAAACTGGTAATACCTTTTCTTGCCATAGCACATAGCTCAAGCGTCCGTTTTCATCTATCCGACGCGGTACACCTAAAGCCAAAAATCCATCGGGAACAATTACCTTTGATTTTTCTGGCTCCTCAATATTTGGCTCATAATAAATCCCCATATCCACACCCCAAAACCAATCTTGGCGATCGCCCCAAATTGACCGCAATAAATTAAGCAGCATATTGGGAATATCATTTTGGAGTTCATTATCCACAGGGGTTTCGTCGGAGTCAGGTAGCTCTTCCGCAGTGGGGAGTTGGCGGTATTCGGAAGAAACTGTAATCATAGCTTTCAGTACGTTAGGTTAGCTTGATTCTTTCATTCAGTATAACAATCAGAGCAGGACAGTTAAATTGCCTCAGGATCAACACCTATCGACCTTAAGTAATTCGCTAATTTTTCTTTTTGTTGTCGCTCTTGATCGGCGATCGCCCGTTGTTGATCGGCGATCGCCTCAGCATCCAATCGCGCCTGTTTTTCCGCGATCGCCCGTTCATCACCCGTTAGCAACAAATTCCCCGACTCATCCCACCAGCGCAACCAAGATACACCATTCTCTAATTTCAGCCCAAGTTCCACACCCATCGGGGCGATCGCAAAGTGTCCGCGATCATTGGGTTGCATCTGGATATAACGCCCATCAACCAAGTGATAAGCCTCAAGATCATCTTTCCATGCATCAAAAATCACATAAAAAGGAATCCGAATGGCTTGTTCGTAAACCCAGAATTTACCAGCTTTTTCGGTTTCACTAGGCGGCGTTGTGTCTCTTTCTTCAGTCCCATTGCCAGAAACAAATTCAATCGCAATTAAGGGGGCAACAAATTCTTTCCACAATACATAGGAACGGCGATATTCACCATCGAGAAGCGGCGATACATTAGGAACGTAAAACCAGTCGGGCGCTTCGGCTCCTTTTTCGGGTGGTTCCATTAGCCTCCAATAAATGCCGCTATCTTGCCCAATGCAGTAGCGTCCATCGGGATGTAATTTTTCTAAAATAGGGCTGATCGAACTAGTTAAAACAATACTTTGTGGATGTTCCTGAAAATTTTTCACAAAGGTTCCGTCTGAATCTGGCAGTTGTTTATGATCGGGGAGGCTAATTGGTGTGGAGGGAATATTAGAAGGTGGGGAACCAGTAGTTTTGATTGGCGCTTGCGTGGTTTGCATAGTAACTCTAGGAGATACGTTGGTTCGATCTTAACATCAATTTTTAGCTTGCTGCATCGGGAGAGCGATCGCTACCCTTCGGCAAACTAAACCCAGTCGATGAATCAAAGGTTTTACCTCGTTTGCATGAGTGATTCCATACATAGAGTTCACCGTTGAGATCAGAATTAAAACTACCAGTCTCGCCGCCCGTTGGGGACATAACGATTAATTCTCCTTTAGCAGTGCGCTCTAGTTTCATTTCAGGGTTTGCCGCACAGAGCTTGATGAACTCGCGAGTCAGTGAGATCACTGGACTAAGATCGATGGTTTGAAAGTTCATGATTTTTCCATGAAATCCTAAAGAGAGATCCTAAAGAGAGATCCTAAAGGGAGAGCGAAACGGCTCCCTTAACTTTATTCTCCAACAAGTCGAGAAACAGAAAGGGTGTCACACATTTTCTTAATTTGATTGCACACCCGATCAAATTGGTGGCGATCGCTAATATCGATACTGAGATCAATAATTGCGGCTTTGCCTTTCTTGGTCTGGACATTCGCCCTACGCACGTTAATTTTATTGTCCGATAGGCGGGTTAAGATGTCCCGTAATACCCCAACGCGATCGATCGTTTCCACCCGAATATCAATGGGATAGGTTTGATCGCGATCGCTTTCTTTCTGGTAATTCCAACCCACATGGAGAAGGCGATCGCTAGGAATACTGGCAAGGTTATTACAATCGTTACGGTGGATCGTGATCCCGCGATTGCTTCCTAGCGCGACAACTCCTGAAATCGGTTCTCCTGGTAATGGAGCGCAACAACCTGCGATCGAATAGACCATCCCTTCTATGCCCAAAATAGGCGATTTAGAATTGTGGTTATGGGCTGGTTCGTGACGCGATTCAAACTTTTGAGGGTTGAAGTAGCGCTCGTTATGTTGATTTTCCCGCAGCTTATTAACTACCGCATTAACCGAGGTTTCCCCATAACCAATACCTGCAATCAGATCCTCGACATTATGATAGTTACATCGCTCTGCTAACTTCTGCATTTGATCGGATTTGAGCAATGCTTCCAATCCATTTTTACCTAGTTCGCGTTCTAAAGCATTGCGCCCTAAAGCGAGATTCTCTTCGCGACGCGATCGCTTAAACCACTGGCGAATCCTGCTTTTTGCCGAATTTGTAGCAACAAAATTAATCCAGTCGGTACTGGGATGGGCATTATTTTGCGTGAGGATAGTAACGATATCGCCATGCTTGAGCGGACGTTGCAAAGGAACCATCACATTATTGACCAAGGCTCCCGAACAATGATTACCTACTTCCGTATGCACTCGATAGGCAAAGTCTACGGGTGTCGCTCCGCGAGGCAAACAGTACACATCTCCTTTCGGACTAAACACATATACTTCACTATCAAATAAATCTTCCTTGACACTATCAAGATATTCTTGGGGATCTTTCAGTTCCCTTTGCCATTCTACTAATTGACGCAGCCAAGTAAACTTTTGGTCGTCCCCCTTGAGTGGTTTGCTGACCGAATTACTCTCTTTATATTTCCAATGCGCGGCAATTCCATAGTCAGCGATGTGATGCATTTCCCATGTCCGAATCTGCACCTCCACAGGTTGCCCCTTAGGTCCAATCACCGCCGTATGTAGCGATTGGTAGCGATTGGGTTTGGGCAACCCAATATAGTCTTTAAAGCGTCCCGGAATCGGACAAAAATGATCGTGAACGACGGCAAGGACGCGGTAACATTCCTCTTTGGTATTGACGATCACCCTCACGGCTTGGATGTCGTAAATCTCGTTGTACTGTTTCTTTTGGCGTTCCATTTTACGGAAGATGCCATACAAATGTTTCGGTCTGCCGCTAATCTCAAAATCATCAATCCCCATAGATGCAAGGCGATCGCCTAACACCTTGGTCACCTCCGTTAGTTGCTCCTGACGGCTCTCATGGGTCTCAGCGACCAAAGATTCCATCATTTGATACTGCTCTGGCTCGATATATTTAAACGCAATATCTTCGAGTTCCCACTTGATCTGCCCTAAACCCAAACGGTTTGCTAAAGGTGCAAAAATCTCGCGGGTTTCTCTGGAAATCAAGACTTGTTTTTCGGAGCGGAGATGTTGCAGCGTTCGCATATTGTGCAAGCGATCGGCCAGCTTGACGATAATTACCCGAATGTCCTGAGCCATAGCCAGAAACATGCGGCGAAAATTTTCGGCTTGACTTTCTGTTTTACTCTCAAAACTAAATTTCGATAACTTAGTTACTCCTTCCACCAATTGACGAATTTCTTTCCCAAATTTCTCTTCAATTTGATCGCAGGATACATCGGTATCTTCAACCACATCATGCAAAAAACCTGCGGCAATCATGGCATTACTACCACCAAGATCCTTCAAAATTGCTGCCACCGAGATGGGATGCAATATGTAGGGTTCTCCCGAAGCTCGGCATTGACCATCATGGAGCCGATAGGCAAAATCTAAAGCCCGACAAACAACATCTTCATTCTCTAAACTCTCCCCCCTTTGCGATTTCTCCCATCCACTTCTTAGCCAGTCTGGGATCGATGCATCTACTACCGCAATACATTCTCGCGCTTTTTCGCTATCTATTTCAACATCTACCGGCCGACCTAGACGTTCTACTGGAGCTTCAGCTAATAATGTCATCGGAGTCATACTTTTAATTTCGCCTTGGCAAAGATAGTTGTTAAGATTTTCATAACCTTATTTTAAACTTTATGTCAAATACGCCGTTTTGTCTCTAGGGAAACAAACTTTTGTACTTTTTTATGCATTAGTTACCCATAAACCAACACATTCATAAAGTTAAATTATCGATCTAGCTATGACGGCTAGGTTGAGGCTAAAGTTTTAGTCTAAAAATTTAGACTAAGTATTTGTCACTATTTATTTGTCACCATTATAGCGATCGCCACCAGATAAAAGGCATTATCTCGAACTAAATCCGAATCTCTACTCGATTGTTCAATATTTAATACCAATTCACGAAAGTATGACAATACTTTTGTGAATTAAAAACCAAACCCAGTAAGGGTTTGCAAAACACAAAATGACTACGCCATTTTGTGTTTTGGTATAAAAACATGAAAGTTACCTTGCAAAGCACGACAAACCTCATGTTTTTTCGGCTTTTTTATTGATATGTAAACTTGAAGAGCATAGCGTCTGCTATGCTCTTCAAGTTTACTCATGCCTAGCTACTTACTAGACGATCATTGGTTTGCTCGAACGATCAATTTTTTTGCAAAGAGTCAAGCGATGGGTATCGCAATCCCAATGCACATGCTCAAAAATTTTGCGTAGTATATAGAAACCCCTACCACATTCCAAATCATGGCAAGGAGTCGGATCGTCTTTGCCTCCACCCGAAGATTGAAGATCATCACCTTGATCGGTGATAATCCACCAGTACATTTGTGAAACTATTGAGAATTTAACAGTAATTTGTTTGCATGGATCGAAGGAATTACCATGCTTAACGGCGTTGACTAGCGCTTCTTGCAGTCCCAAGCGTAACTCTGGTTGCCATTCTGAAGGGACTTCGTCTAGCAACAAATCCAGTACTGGGGCAAGATAGAGGGTTGAAGTAAAACTGAGATTACTCCACTTTCGTCCTACTGGACGTACAGGTGTCACAATCACGAACTTTTAACTCCTCTGAAAAACTGCTATAGCCTGCCTTGATATTTTTTGAATAGCCACGCTATTCACCAAACATGCAATGGAATTAATTAAATTCACGATCGCCATACAATAGATCTAGATCTTATTCTAGCGAAAAAATCTTTCCTAAAATCGTTTCTAAGCAATATGACCTTTACTCAACGACAAATTTCGCCCTTTAATCCTACCGAAAACACCCGCACCATGGGAAAGGGGATGCGAGCCGCAGTTTTATTTTTGTTAAGTGTATTGGTACTGATCGGGATTTTAGGCGGACGACTTTTTTATTTACAACTGATCGAAGGCGATCGCAATCAACAATTAGCCGAAAATAATCGGATCAGACTAATTGCCAAACCTCCCGAAAGAGGACGACTTTTCGATCGCAAGGGGAATATTCTTGCCTCCAGTCGCTTAGCTCATGTGGTGTATCTCTGGCCCATCGCTCAGCCCAAGGATAAATGGCAACCCACAATTAAGCGCTTAGCTGAGTTGATTGGCGTTTCGGCGCAAACGATTACGGACAAATTGGAGCAAGAAGGCTACAACTCTCCCAATCTAGTCCGCGTCTCAACGGCAATTAGTCCCAAGCTCGTAACAGTACTCTCCGAGCATAGTCTCGAACTGCCGGGGGTCAAGGTTGAACCAGAGGCTGTGCGCTATTACCCCAATGGCGATGTTGCAGCTCACGTACTAGGTTATACGGGAGAGCTAACCGCCGAAGAATTACCAAAACTACGGGAAAAAGGCTATCGCCCCGGAGATGTGATCGGCAAATCAGGGGTGGAATATGCCTTTGAAAATCAGTTGCGGGGAGAATGGGGCGGACAGCAGGTAGAAGTGGATGCTTTTGGTAAGGTATTACGCATTTTGGGACAGAAACCGCCCAAATCAGGTAATGCGGTCAAAATGACGATTGACTTAGATTTAGAAAAAGCCGTAGAAAAGATTTTAGGCGAGCAACAGGGCGGGATTGTGGCGATGAATCCTAATAATGGCGAGGTATTGGCGATGGTTAGTCATCCCGCCTTTGATCCCAATCTTTTTTCTGGCAAAATTTCCGAAGCAACATGGAAACGTCTGCAAGAAAAAGATCATCCTTTTGTCAATCGAGTACTCCAAGTATATCCTCCAGCCAGTACTTTCAAAGTTGTGACAATGACGGCAGGTTTAGAAACTAATAAGTTTGGCATTAATGATGTTCTGCCCACATACCCCTATCTGGATGTGGGTGGGTTTCAGTTTTGGGATCACAACCATGCGGGATTTGGTACGATTGGCTTTTCCGAGGCGATGGCGTATAGCAGCAATACTTTCTTTGGGCAAGTAGGTATGCGCGTGGGGGAAAAGGATCTAGCAACATGGGCGCGAAAGTATGGCTATGGCGAATATTCGGGATTAGAAATCAAGGAGGAGGAAACTAAAGGCACGGTTCCCGACGAAGAATGGAAGAAACGAGTAATCGGTGAGCCTTGGTATGTTGGGAATACCTTAAATATGTCAATCGGTCAGGGTGACGTACAGGCAAACCTCGTCCAAGTTTCCATGATGACAGCGGCGATCGCTAATGGTGGATTCAAAATCAGACCGCATTTTCTTCTAGAAGATAGTGATGCTAAGGAATGGCGGCAATCTCTAAATATATCGCCAACTAATTTAGCGGCGGTGCAAAAGGCATTGCGATCGGTTTTTGATTTTGGAACGGCGGCAGCACTCAATTCCTCAGAGATTAGCATGGCTGGGAAATCGGGTACAGCACAGGATCCTCCTCGCCTCAACCATGCTTGGTTTACGGTCTATGCCCCCTATGAAAACCCTGAAATTGTGGTGACTGTATTTGCAGAGAATGCAGGTGGTGGTGGTGGTAGTGCGGTTGCCGCACCTTTGGCAGTGCAAACGATTGAAGCCTATATGAAAATTAAATCCATGCCCAATTCCCCCATTAATCCCCCAGTCCCTGCGGTGAATTCCAATTAAAAATTGCTAGGTTTGGGTTTTAATTCACAAAAGTGTTGTCACACTTTCGTGAATTGGTATAAATATAGCAGTAGCCAGTTATATTAGGACAAAAACAAAACACAGAAGAGTGTTGCGGCGCAAAGCGCCGCAACACTCTTCTGTGTTTTATGTCTTAACTTATTTAGCTATAGCTATAGCATAAAGATGGGCGACGCAAAGCGCCGCCCATCTTTAGCTGTTTAGTGACTAATTAGAACTAAATTTTCTTCAACCAGCTAAACATGGCGCGAAGATCTTTACCGACAGATTCGATCTGATGCTCGGCTTCTTGGCGGCGCATAGCAGTGAATCCAGGCTTGCCAGCTTGGTTCTCGAGAACGAATTCGCGAGCAAATTGACCAGACTGAATTTCGGAGAGAATTTTCTTCATTTCGGCTTTGGTCTGCTCGGTAACTACGCGAGGCCCGCGAGTGTAATCACCATATTCAGCGGTGTTAGAGATGCTGTAGCGCATATTTGACATACCACCTTCAACCACCAAGTCTACGATGAGTTTTACTTCGTGCAAGCATTCAAAGTAGGCGAGTTCTGGTTGGTAACCCGCTTCAACAAGGGTCTCAAAGCCAGCTTTGATCAAGGCACACAAACCACCGCAAAGTACGGCTTGTTCGCCGAATAAATCGGTTTCAGTTTCTTCGCGGAAAGTTGTTTCCAAAACGCCACCGCGAGTGCCGCCGATACCCTTGGCATAGGCCATAGCGCGATCGCGAGCATTGCCCGTTGCATCCTGATACACAGCAAACAATGCAGGTACGCCTTGACCTTGGGTATAGGTACGACGTACCAAATGTCCCGGACCTTTAGGTGCGACCATGATCACATCCACATCGGCAGGAGGTACAATTTGCGCGAAGTGAATATTAAAACCATGGGCAAAGGCTAGGGTATTGCCTGCTTTGAGATTGGGTGCAATTTCGGTAGCATAAATTGCTTTTTGAGTTTCATCAGGCAATAAAATCATAATCAGGTCAGCAGCAGCCGATGCATCAGCAACGGTCTTAACAGTAAGACCTTCAGATTCTGCTTTTTGCCATGAGGGACTGCCTTGATATAACCCCACGATGACATCCACGCCGCTATCCTTGAGGTTAAGGGCATGGGCGTGACCCTGAGAACCGTAGCCGATAATTGCGACTGTCTTACCTGCTAGAAATTCAAGATTTGCGTCCGTGTCGTAGTACATCCGAGCCATAGTGTGGTTATCTCCGAGACAAAAGATTGAGTGAGTAGTTTTTAAATGTAGTTTGGAAGATTTATTGTCAATTGCCTTCAAACACTTTTTCTAGTCTAGCAAAAAGCGCCCCCTCTCCAGAAACAAATTTGTCACTACTATCGCTGATACGAAACCAAAAAGGCGGCGCGAAGCGCCGCCTTTTTGGTTTCGTATCAGCCCGATCGCAGTTCTAAGCCCAATACCTGAGTATGTTCGCCACGTGCTTGGGTTACCCCGATCGTGCGTTCCGATGCTTCGATCATGGGGCGACGCAGGCTGACCACAATGAACTGTGCGAGGTTAGCTTGCTTGCGAACCATTTTCGACAAGCGCTCGACGTTGGAACCATCTAGGAACATATCGACTTCATCGAAGGCATAGAAGGGCGAAGGACGATAGCGCTGAAGCGCAAAGATGAAACTGAGGGCTGTAAGGGATTTTTCGCCCCCAGACATGGATGCAAGATGTTGGACTTGCTTGCCTTTAGGATGGGCAACTAGGGTAAGCCCACCACTAAGGGGGGCATTGGGATTTTCCAGTTGCAGATAACCATCACCATCGGAGAGCTCGGCAAAAATTTCTTTAAAATGTCCGTTAACGGCATCAAAGGCTTGCATAAAGGCACGCTGGCGCAGCGTGGTGAAGTTCTCAATACGGATCAAGAGTTCGGTACGCTCTTGATTGAGGGTTTCGAGACGAGTGCTGAGTTCGTCTAGACGTTGAGATGTGGCTTCATATTCCGCGATCGCCATCATATTTACGGGTTCCATGGACTGAATCCGCTTGAGCAAGCGCCGCTGCTCTAGCTGCAACTGCTCTAGAGTCATGGTTTCAGGAACTTCAGGGATCGGATCGGGAAGTTCGATCTGACTGAGCTGTTCGGCAAATTGAGCGATTTGCAGTTCAAGTTCGGCTTGCCGTTCGTGATTTTTTTGCATCTGCCACTGCATCTGCTGCTGTTGCTGTTGCTGTGTGCGCAGCGATCGCTCACAGGCATCGCGTTCCTGTTTCGCCGCACCAATTGTCTGTTCGAGAACTTCCAAGCGGGACTGATAGGAGGCGATCGCCGTTTCAGTCTGCTTGAGTTGATGCTGAATTTGCGATGTGCTATTGATCAGCTCCGCTTGAGTACTGCGTAATTCTTGAAGTCGAGTTTGACGTTGCGCCATTTTCTCCAAGGCTAACTTATGCTGGTTTTCTAATTCTCCTAGCTGTTGCTTGGCGGTACGCAGTTCAATTTCGGCACTATTCAATAGAGCTTCTTGTCCCTGTAACGCATCTTGCGCTTGCAACCAGCGGCTATGGGTACTTGATTTCTCTAGCTCGGTAAGCTCAGCCCGTTTGACCATCAACTGGGCTTCGAGTTCGGCTGTATTACCATCTAGGGAAATTAATTGCGCTTGACCGATTTCGATCGCCGCACGGGTTTGTTGAATTCGATCTTGCAAACGAGAGCGATCGCGGCTGTTACGCTCGATCTGTTCGTAAATGCGATCGCGCTTGAGTTGAGCTTCGCGATGGTTAGTTCTTGCGGATTGCAGTTGCTCCTCATACTTAGCGATCCCCGTTAAGGCTCCCCGCAAACGTTGGTTGAGTCGCGTTAGCATCTGATCGATTTCCATAAGGCGATCGCGCAGTTGCTTAGTTTCGGAAGATTCCGCAGGTTTGGCATTACCAAAATGCAAACTATTGTGCTGAATAACACTGCCGCCCGTCATCGCTCCTGATGTTTCCAGAATCTCGCCCTCAAGGGTCACCATACGATATTTGCCAATGTGAAATCGCGCTTGATCGAGCGTCTCAAATACGAGCGTATTGCCAAAAACAAAGGAGAAGACATCTTGGTAACGATCCTCGTAGGTAACGAGGTTAAAGGCATAGTCGATCGCCCCTAATTTCTGAGCTTCGATGCGAGAAGGAAATCTCGCCGCTTGCAACTTATTGAGGGGTAAAAACGTGGCTCGCCCAGCCCGCTCGCGCTTCAGCAAGGCGATCGCTTCGGCAGCTACTTCATCGTTTTCCACCACAAGGTTACCTAAGCGTCCCCCCGCACAGATCTCAAGGGCTAATTGAAATCTGGGCTCGACCAGTCCCAATTGGGCAACTAAACCATACACGCCAGACATATCGGCTTCAATGACTACTTGCGACGCTCTGGTTCCCTGTACTTCGCGACTTGCCTGCACCTGTGCTTCCAATTTATCGAGTTGGCGAGTCTTAACTCTCTGCTCTTGCGTCAAGCGCTCGATCGTTTCATTTTGGAGCTGTACTTCTAACTGAGCTTCCGCAAGATTTTTGGCTAAGGTCTGTACTAAGATTTCCGCTCCATTTACCTCAGCCTCTTGCAAGCGCAAGGCATCCTCAAGGGACTGATTAGAAAGCATATCGACAGCATAGCGTCCTTCGCCTGCAAGGATTTCTTGCAGTTCGCGATCTTGGGATTCCAATTGCAGCGATCGCTGGTTAAGGACTTCTTTCAGTCTAGTTTGCTCCTGCTTTTGCGGATCGAGTTCTCCTTGCAGCTTATCGATGTCGTGGCGTAATTGGGTCTGCTGACGTACCCAATCCGATGAAGCGGAGGCGATCGCTTGGACTTCCTTGCGATATTGCGAAACGATCGCCGCCTGTTGATCGCGAGCTTTTTCCGCCGTAACGACCGACTCTTCCTTAAATTGCTTTTGCGATTCTAGTTCTTCAGCTTCGCGAAGGAGGCGATCGATTTCCTCTTGGGTATTGACAATATGGGTTTGATTGTTTTGATAAGAACTAGTCAGAGACTGCTGTTGGCGTTGCAAGCCTCGCAGTTCTGCCTGTTGTGCGGACAAGTTACTCGAAACAGATAGATATTCTTCTTCGCCAAGGGTATGGACGCGATCGTTTAATTCATTGAGATGAACTGTACCGACTTCAATTACCTGCGAAAGTTCGGTTAAGGATTTCTCTAAATTGCCGCATTGCTCCTTATTATTGACTAATTCAACATTACGGAGTGATTGGTTATATAAAATCTCACGCTGTTTAAGTACGGATTCCGCCGCTTCCATCTGCTCATATTCCAAGCGTAGCGCTTTATATTTCTCCGCCTTCACGCGATCGCTTTTTAATTTATCCTTATTGGCAATGAGTTCCTGCTCGACAATCCGAAATCGCTCCTCTTGGGTCTTAACATCGTCTAACTTATCTTTTGCGGTGGAAATTTTGCGATCGAACTCACCCACCCCTGCCAATTCATCAATAATTTCCCGTCTTTCCCGCGAATTCATCGAGATAATGCCCGTTACGTCACCCTGCAAAACTACGTTATAGCCTTCGGGATAAATGCGGAATTTGGCTAACTGTTCATGCAGTTCGCTTAAATTGCAAGGCGTTCCATTAATATAGTAAGTCGAAGTATAGGTTCCTTGGCTAGTAACCCGTAACTTCCGCATCACCGTCCATTCACCAATTTCCTTTCCCTCCGCCGTAGGAACTTCGATCCCCTCGGTTTGAAAAGCCGAAATCTCAGTTTCATCTAAGGCAAAGGTAACGGTAACGATCGCTTCAACCATCCGTCCCTTCTTGCTATGGGCTTGGTTAACCAAGTCGGGCAAGCGATCGGCGCGCATCCCCTTAGAACCTGCTAGCCCCAGCGCAAATAGCAAAGCATCAAGAATATTCGATTTACCCGAACCATTGGGACCAGAAACCACTGTAAAACCCGTCATCAGTGGGATCGATACAGTAGAGCCAAAGGACTTAAATCTGGTGAGTTCTACATTTTTAATGTACATAGGGCGATCGCGGGCTGACCGAGGTTTAACAATCTGAGAATAGACTATGCGCGAGGTCGAGTTTTGACAGCACGAAAGTGCCAATACGTTATCACAAGTTGGACGAAATGGCGTAAGTATTGCCGAGGATTTTTGTGGATAAGCCCACTTATACTTATGGGCTTATCCACAAAAATCCTAAAACCTGCGGCGTACGTGCAGCGTACGCCGCAAGTTTTATATTTAATTACGTCTAGCTACCTACCTACAACCAAAGCGTTCTTGATATAGCTATAGCCACTTAAGTCAGGACATCAAACCCAATCAAGAGTTGCGGCGCGAAGCGCCGCAACTCTTGATTGGGTTTGATGTTTGTCCCAACATTACTGACTATAGCTATATTTTCTGTAAATGTTATGTTTAAAGTAGTTTGAACTATACCGAACTAGCTGAACTACTTACATACAAACTTTTGCTGGGAGTTAATTTTTAATGGACAGATTAATGGGCAGACATCTGGAAGAACAGTTACTAGAAGATGTTTTCGATCAATTAACCGATCGCCTAATTACGAGTCTGTATAGTAGTGAATATTTAACTATTAGCCTAGAGAGCGAGCGCAGCCAATTTACCAGATTTAACAAGGCAAAAGTGCGCCAATCAGGATTTGTTGCCGATGGAAATATCACAATTTCGTTAATCAGCAATCAGAGGGAAGCCTATGCTGAGTTCCCATTTACAGGCAATCTTGATCATGATACGGCTTACGCGATCGCTAGTCTCGATTATTTGCGACAAGAAGTCGCCCAAATCCCCGAAAATCCCTATCTGGTTATTCCCGAAAACCAAGGTTCCAGCCGTGAAGTTTATCAGGGCAATTTGTTAAACACCGAAGAGGCGATTGCCGCAATTCTCACCCCAGTCACCAATCCCGTCAATAGCACCGTAGATTTCGCGGGGCTATACGCCTCTGGCTTAATCATCCGCGCCAATGCTAACTCCGCAGGTCAGAGACATTGGTTTGCCACGGATTCTTTTTTTGTCGATTATTCCATGTTTGTCCAAACGAATTCTGGCGAAAAAGCAGTCAAGGGAATTTATGCTGGTAAAGAATGGCAACCAGAGAATTATAACTTCCAGATTAACCGCTCAAAGGAACAATTAGCAGCCCTACAAAGACCAAGCAAAACTCTAGAGCGCGGACAATATCACACCTACTTTGCCCCTGCGGCAGCGTCGGATCTATTAGGCTTTATTGCAAACAGCGTGGGCGAATCGAGCTTGCAACAGAGTAGCAGCGCTCTTTTGAAATTAAAGAATCAAGAAAAAAGCCTCTCTCCCTTACTATCTCTTAGCGAGAATTTCACCTACGGGAATGTGCCTCGCTTCAACAGTATCGGAGAAGTCGCTCCTGAAATTTTGCCCGTCATTGCCAATGGCAATCTCGTCAATACTTTAATTAGTTCGCGCAGTGCTAAGGAATATAACAAAGTAGGCAATGGCGCGAGCGTGGGTGAATCAATGCGATCGCCTGAAGTTGCCGCAGGCAGCTTAGCAGCAGCCAATATTCTCCAACAATTGGATACTGGACTTTACTTGTCAAACCTCCATTACCTAAACTGGAGCGATCGCACGGGTGGCAGGATCACGGGTATGACACGCTATGCCTGCTTTTGGGTAGATCAAGGCGAGTTGATCGCCCCCATTGAAAATCTACGCTTTGACGATAGCATCTATAATTTTTTGGGCAAAAACCTAGAGGAATTAACGGATTTTCGCGAATTTATTCCTAACGTAAGTACCTATGAAAAGCGATCGCTTGGAGGTATTTTCGTTCCAGGAATGCTCGTAAAGGATTTTACATTTACTCTATAGCCAAGTATAGCTGCCGCCAGTTTTGTTAGGACAAAATCAAAACCTCAAAGAGAGTTGCCGCGCAGAGCGCGGCAACTCTCTTTGGGGGTTTGTGTCCGAAGCTACATCTCTCACAATATTCGCCTACATACACAAACTAATCCCCAATGACATTTTTGATTTTGTAGTCGATTTTACTTTGTATTCCCCCATACTATCGGATGCTAAGTATCGAATGCTAAGTAATAACACATGCCTACCCTATAAAGGATTTCAGACAATGAATGAGCAAATCAAATGGAAATTATATGCGTATAAAACCAATTTCAATATATAAACCCTTTTAGCATCCTATAAAACTTTTTTGCACCACAAAAGGTTATCAGAAAGTTATATAAAGTAATATTTTTTCGATAGATAGGGTAAAATCTTTTTTGTAGCTTAAGAGTCAGAATTGCTATGTTGCTAACAAATTATAGAAATATTCTGCCAGCTTCTATTGCCTGCATAGGGGGGATGATTCTTACACTTGGTCAGCCAGAAGTAACTTTCGCAAATGACCAAACTGGGTATACTCCAACGGATCGTCCTCAACCACAACGCACTCAAGGCGGCGGATCTCGATTTCATCCACGCATAGAATATAGTCCATCCTGTAATTACTAATCAACCGCCATTATGCTTAATTTAAATTCCTAATTTAAGAAGAATAAAGAAACGCGGGGGGCGTACTTTTTATTCTAAGCATTTGGTGATTCGATCTTTGTAAATTTTGTGAAATTTGTATAGGTCGTCATTTTATCTGCGATAACCCAAAAATCGCTAGATCCGATGGCGATCGCAATATGTAAATAGCTAGGCATAAGTAAACTTAAAACCCAGAAGAGCATAACGCCCGCGCAGCGGGCGTTATGCTCTCTGGTTTTGGTTTTTAATTATACCTAGCTACTTATCAGGATTCCATCACTCCATCAAAGCCAGAGTAAAGCACCAGTGCGCACTGGTGCTTTATACCAATTCACGAAAGTGTGGCAACACTTTCATGAATTAAAAACCAAATCCAGTAAGGTTTTGAGATTCCCAAAATGGCAACGCCATTTTGGGAATTGGTATTACTCTGGTATTTGATTTTGTCTGAGGACTGGTGCCATAGAATTGCTAGAATTGCTAAATTTCACATTTAGAGCTGCCATCAACTTTATCAAGACATAAAAAAGAGGGTTGCCGCGCTCCGCGCAGCAACCCTCTTTTTTATATCCTACTCCCTTCGCCCCAAAGAAATAGACATCAAAACCCAATAATTAGCGTTGCGGCGCTTCGCGCCGCAACGCTAATTATTGGGTTGAGGTTTCGAGAACTGATGGAATTATGCTGAGATAATTACGACAAAGGGCTTGCATACATCTAAGCATTAGTTTGGTACGATTGTGAAACTTTAGTTGCAGAGCCAAGACATAGTGGAGATCGCCTTAGTTGAGGATTCTTTATCAGGACTTACTCCAACAAGTTAGGCTTACTACTCTCATTAAATTCTCTTAGATGATCGCGATTAAAACTCTAAAAGCAAACTGGGAAAATTTACCGCTTAGATTCAAACAGTGGGGTGGATTTTTCCTGTCTAGCGGAAGTGTGTACTTATTAGTATTTGGATTGCGTTGGTTAGGGTGGTTGCAGCCTAGCGAATGGGCAGCTTTCGATCTATTCGTACAGTTGCGTCCTATGGAGCCTGTAGACGAGAGAATCGTTATCGTTGGCGTACAAGAATCGGATATTCGCTACTTAGGGAGTTGGCCCGCCTCCGATCGCACCCTCGCTAAAATTTTACGCAAAATCCGCGCACAAAAGCCCAAAGTAATTGGCTTAGATCTTTATCGAGATATTCCTGTGGGAGATGGATACCAAGAACTTGAGGAAATATTTAAAACCACTCCCAATCTGATCGGTATTGAAAAAAGCATTAACGATCGCTTTAGTACTGCCATTAGCCCCTCCCCTGTACTCAAGGCTCTAGGTCAAGTATCGGCAAATGATGTAATTGTCGATCCCGATGGTAGATTACGTCGAGCTTTGCTATATCCAATGCCTAAAGGGAATGAAGGTTTACCTAGTTTGGGGCTAGCAGTTTCCCTCATATACCTCAAAGATAAGGGCATAGAGCCACAGTCCTCACCATCTGGATATTTACAACTTGGGGAAGCTGTTTTTAAGCCCTTAGAAAATACCGATGGCGGCTATGTCCGTATTGATGCGGGAGGCTATCAAGTTTTGATGAATTACCACGGCTCCTCGCAAAAGTTCCACTCCGTCTCCCTTGAAGATATTTTAGAAAATCGGATTGCTCCCGATCTGATGCGCGATCGCATTGTTTTGATTGGAGCGCAGGCTTCCAGTCTCAATGATGTATTTTACACTCCCTATAGCAGTAATTTTATTACCTCACCCGCTCAGATGTCAGGGGTAGAATTTCAAGCCAATCTCGTTAAGTTAATCTTGGGTGCAGCGAGCGATCGGCGACCTCTATTTCATGTTTGGTCAGATATTGGCGAAGAAATGTGGATTGCGATCTGGTCGATCACTGGTGCGGCGATCGTTTGGATTTTCTCCACCAAAAGATTAGTCCTGCTAACGGGGACGGTAATTTTCGGCATGGGCTTTCTGATTGGTGGCAGCTATTTACTATTTTTAGGAGGTTGGTGGATACCTCTTGCTCCTGCGCTATATACCTTTATCGGCTCCATGATGGTAATGCAGAGCTATATGTATGTTTCCAGACTGCGCGAGTTAAATTCGGCTCTTTCTGATTCGATCGAATTGCTTGCCCATGATGCTTCCCATGATGCTTTAACGGGTTTACCCAACCGCAATCTATTTATGGATCGCGTAGATCATGCGATCAAATACAGTAAACGCAATTCCAACTATCTATTTGCGATCTTTTTCATTGATTTAGATCGATTCAAAATGATTAATGACAGTCTTGGGCATAATATGGGCGATCGCTTTTTACAAGCGATCGCCGCACTATTGCAAGACTGCTTGCGATCGATTGATACCGTGGCTCGGCTGGGGGGCGATGAGTTTACAATTCTGGTAGATGATATTCAAGATGTGAGTGAAGCCTTAACCGTTGCTGATCGTATTCTGCATCGGTTTCTCTCTCCCATCACGATCGGGGGCGAAGCGATTTTTCCTAGTGCGAGCATTGGCATTGTGATCAGTACGCCAGATTATGATAACTGTATCGATCTCCTGAGGGATGCAGATATTGCCATGTATCGGGCTAAATCTCTGGGCAAAGGACGATATACGCTCTTTGATCAAGAAATGTACGAACAAACCTTGCGATTAACGCAATTAGAGAGTGAACTGCACTATGCTCTCGAACATCGGGAATTTGAACTTTATTATCAACCCATCGTTTGCCTAGCCACCGATCAGCTTGCTGGATTTGAAGCCCTAATTCGTTGGAAGAATCCCAAACGAGGCTTTATTTCGCCTATAGAATTCATTCCTCTAGCTGAGGATACTGGGTTAATTGTGGCAGTTGGGGATTGGGTTCTTAGGGAAGCCTGCCAACAATTGACGGACTGGCTCCAGAAGTTCCCCGAAGCTGCCCATTTGAAAATGAGTATTAATTTAGCAAGCCATCAAATCCGTGAACCAGATCTTTTAGATAAGCTCGATATCATCCTTGCCGAAACTGGGGTCAATGGCAGTTCGATCCGTTTAGAAATTACGGAAAGCACTTTAATGGATCAGGGAGAACAGACGATCGCCAAACTGGCACAATTGCGGGCGAGAAATATCCAATTGAGCATTGATGATTTTGGACAGGGCTATTCCTCTCTCAGCTATTTGCATCGCTTTCCCATTAATATTCTCAAAATCGATCGAGCCTTTGTCAGTCAGATGAGTGATGGCGGCGAAAATATTGAGATCGTGCGGACAATTACCATGCTAGCCCATACCTTAAATATGAGTGTCGTCGCTGAAGGGGTCGAAACGGAACAACAGGTCGAGATTTTAAAAAAATTAGGTTGTGAGTTTGGGCAAGGTTATTTATTTTCGCATCCCTTAACGGCTTCTGCCGCAGAGCAGGCGATCACCAATAGCATCCAAGCGATCGCTATATAAGCAATACCCCAAGCTTGGCATCATGCTCAGGATAAGCCTAACTTGTTTGCCTATAGCCTAACTTTAAGAAAATATTTTCTAGGGTTTCTTGGGTTCGATGAAAGTCGGAGATCGGAATCCCCAATTCAATCAGAGATTTCAGCAATCCCGCACAGTCTTCTGTGCTTCCAGCCAATTGAACCCTTACCACTGACATATCTGGAAGAACCTCCACCTCTTGAATTAATTCCGATCGCTTTAAAGCCGATTGTAAGTCTTCAATATTACCGAGAGTAGAAATGAGAATCTGTTGGCGGTCTTGGTTACTGCGATCGTATAGAGCCTGTAGCCGTGAACTTTCAACCAAAGTACCTAACTCCATAATCCCGATCGAAGTACAGATTTCGGCAAGGTCACTGAGGATATGCGATGAAATGAGAATGGTCATTCCTTGCTGTTGGAGGGACTTGATAATATTGCGAACCTGCACCCTCGCAAGGGGATCGAGTCCTGACACGGGTTCATCTAGCAATAGCAAGGTGGGATTATGAATAATGCTCCTAGCGAGACTAAGTCGCTGCTTCATCCCCCGTGACAGGGTAGCGATCGCTTCATTCCTTTTTTGCTGTAGCTCCACTAGCTCGATCACCTCATGCAATCTCTGCGATCGCTGGGGATCGCGCAAAAAATATAAGCGGGCAAAATAATCGAGATAGTCCCAAACCGTAAGGTCATCGTAAAGTGGAAAGTCATCGGGTAAGTAGCCCAATTGCCTCTTTAGTTCGGGATTGTTTTGTCCCCGTAAAAACCTTGCCCCATTAATATAAATTTCACCTGCGGTGGGCTCTTCCGCAGCAGCAAGCATCCGAATTAAGGTGGTTTTTCCCGCCCCATTGGGGCCAATTAGCCCATAAACTTCACCTCGATCAATTTGCAAATCGAGGTGATTGACCGCCACATGGTTATCAAACTGCTTGGTCAATCGATGCGTGCGAACTGTCGGTACTGCTGTCATGAGATTGCCACGAAGGTTACAGCCATGTTACCCCCAGCAACGAGAATTGTGAAGAGATATCGCATAGGCGCTTTGCAATGCCCATCTTTAGTTATGCGGCATTATACATAGCAACAGGTGAGTTGCGGCGCTTCGCGCCGCAACTCACCTTGCTATAAGTACCTAAAACCTGTAGCGCACGCGCAGCGTGCGCTACAGGTTTTGGGGCTTTATATTTAATTGTGACTAGCTACTCACCAAATTCTTGAAACACTTCTTCCAACACTTATGTTGGGGCTAACGCTTTACAAGTTATTATAGTAAATGGTCAAAATTCCAGTTTTTACTTTTTTCTCTAAAGTTTCGCCAATAACATCATGATGCGTAGCAACTATTGCGGTCACCTCAATGCCGAACATCTCGGACAAACAGTTAGCTTGTGCGGTT
Source organism: Pseudanabaena sp. UWO310 (assembly GCF_006861605.1). Lineage (NCBI taxonomy): Bacteria > Bacillati > Cyanobacteriota > Cyanophyceae > Pseudanabaenales > Pseudanabaenaceae > Pseudanabaena > Pseudanabaena sp. UWO310. The sequence goes on from NZ_SELU01000038.1 coordinate 38,841, forward strand.
GGATCGATCGCAGACGGGATCATGGTGGAGTGATCTTTTTAGATCTGCGCGATCGCACAGGAATCGTCCAGATCGTTAGCGATCCCCAACGAACTCCAGCGTCCTATGACCTTGCGGGAGAAATGCGAAACGAGTATGTAGTCAGAATTATTGGCAAAGTTTCTCAGCGTCCTGAAGAATCCCTCAATCCCAAACTCGCCACAGGGGAAGTGGAAATTTATGCCGAATCCATCGAATTGCTCAATGCTGTCAGCAAGCCATTACCCTTCCTAATTTCTGAAGCGGACACGATTAAAGAAGAACTACGCTTTAAATATCGCTATCTCGATATGCGAGGCGATCGCCTATCGAGCAATCTCAAACTGAGATTTGAAGTTGTCAAATCCATTCGCCGCTTCCTTGAAGATGAGTATGGATTTATGGAAGTGGAAACACCAATTCTTTGCCGCTCTACTCCCGAAGGAGCGCGAGACTACCTCGTCCCCAGCCGCGTTAATGCGGGACAATGGTACGCCTTGCCTCAGTCACCACAATTATTTAAGCAGTTGTTGATGGTGGGAGGATGCGATCGCTATTATCAAATCGCTCGATGTTTCCGTGATGAGGATCTACGCGCCGATCGTCAACCTGAATTTACCCAACTGGACATGGAAATGAGTTTCATGTCTCAGGAAGAAATCATCGAACTCAATGAAAAACTAATTCGCTATATTTTCCAGACCGTTAAAGGATTGGAATTAGGCTCCTTCCCCCGCCTCACCTATGCCGAATCGATGGATCGCTATGGATGCGATCGCCCCGATACCCGCTTTGGCATGGAATTAGTCAATGTATCCGATTTATTTGTCAATTCTGGCTTTAAGGTCTTTGCTAACACGGTTGCCAATGGCGGCATTATCAAAGTTTTACCCGTACTCGGTGGCGATGCGGCAATTTCTAATACACGCATTAAACCAGGCGGCGATCTTGCTAATTTGGTTGCTCAATATGGGGCAAAGGGATTAGCCTTTATCCGCGTTCGCGAAGGTGGCGTAATCGATACGATCGGCGCACTTAAGGATAGTCTCACCGAAGAAGTCAAGCAGGAATTGCTAGAGCGTACTGGAGCAACCGCAGGCACGATTCTGTTGTTTGGGGCTGGAGAGAAGGCGATCGTCAATGAATCCCTCTATCGTCTGCGCCTAGCCCTCGGTCGGGAATTAGGTTTAATCGACGATCAAAAACTCAATTTCGTGTGGATAACCGATTTCCCCATGTTCGAGTGGAATGCGGATGAGAAGAGACTAGAGGCTCTGCATCATCCCTTCACCTCTCCCCGCCCCCAAGACATTGAGAACGGTCAACCCATTGACGTAAATACGATCGCCCTAGCCTATGACTTGGTACTCAATGGTACAGAAATTGGCGGCGGTAGCATTCGGATTCACAAGCGCGATGTTCAAGAAAAAGTTTTTGCCGCGATCGGACTGACTCCCGAACAGGCAAAAGAGAAATTTGGGTTCCTATTGGAAGCCTTTGAATATGGCACGCCTCCCCACGGGGGACTAGCCTTTGGGCTCGATCGCTTAGTGATGTTGATCTCTGGAGCCGATTCCATTCGTGATGTCATTGCCTTCCCCAAAACCCAGCAAGCTCGTGATCTAATGACCGATGCACCATCCAGTGTGGATGACTCGCAGTTAAAAGAACTCCATGTCAAGTTATCCCTACCTCCTGCAAAGAGCTAGTCCAATTCCCAAAGATGAGTGGCGGCGCTTCGCGCCGCCACTCATCTTTGGGGCTTGTCCTAAGCAAACCCTTTCTTAAAGCCCAAAGTTAAAAGCCTTGCTACGCAAGGCTTTTAACTTTGGGCTTTGAAAATTTGCCAGTTTAACCCGAACTGATGTTATGTAAGTAGCTAGGCATAAGTAAACTTAAAACCTAGAAGAGCATACCGCTCGCTGCGCGGGCGGTATGCTCTCTGGTTTTGGTTTTTAATTATGCCGAACTACTTATAGCGATCGCTACGCGCTTCGGGGATAAGGAAAATTACAAAACTGTAATCCTTTTGCTAAGGAAACGATCATTTTTTTAGGTTTTGATGGAATAGTCAAACGCAACTTCACACCATAGCAATGACCACAGCGATGAATAAATTTACTAAATCAATGCCAGCTATAGCGATCGCCCTTCTATTAGGGAGCGCAGTCGCCACAGTACCTAGTTCATTTAACCTAAATTTATCGGCTCAAGCACAATCCGAATCCAATCAGGAAAAGCCTCGTAATCGACCACCTCGTCCTGATTTAGATGCCGCCGCTAAGAAGTTGGGGGTAACCAAAGAAAAATTGATTGAAGCTTTAGGTATACCACCTAAACCACCCGAATCCAATGGAGGAGAAGCACCTAAATCGAGACCACCTCGCCCTGATTTAGATGCCGCAGCGAAGAAGTTGGGGGTAACTAAAGAGAAACTCATTGAGGCTTTGGGTATACCACCTAAACCTCCTGAAGATGGCAACGGCGATCGCCCATAGAGATTAAACCCAAAAACCTGTAGCGCACACTGAGTGTGCGCTACAGGTTTTGAATCTGGTTTTTAATTATGCCCATATACTCATATCAAATAGGCGATCGCGCATAAACTTAACGCTTCAGTCCATTCCACGATCGCGCCATAGGTATCCCCCGTCTGTCCGCCGAGCTGTCGGTTAAACCATGCGCCGAGCAACCAAGTAATAGTAAAAGCGATCGCTGATAACCCAAAGGCGAAAGAGATAGCATGGGCAAAATATCCGATCGCAAGATCTCCCGCAATCAGTAGAACTGCCACCAGCCAAACTTGCCAATAATGTAAATCCTCCCGATGGAATTTACCCTTGCCCATCGCCTTGAGATAGGGATAAGCCATAATTGCCCGCAATTGCCCCCACCGCGCCCAAGCCCAGACAGCCGCTAAAATCCAAACCCTCTGATCGCTAATCGCCGCCAACGCCATTACTTTTAATAACAAAATCACTATTCCCGCGATCGCCCCAAAAGCGCCCGTATTGCTATCTGCCATCACTTCAAGGCGGCGTTCGGGATCGGTCACAGCTAAACCGTCAGCAGTATCCATTGCCCCATCCAGATGCAAACCACCCGTAATCAATAGTCCTAATAAAATTGTCAGAAGCGATCGCAGGTAAATGAAATCAGATGAAGGTTTAAGCCATCCCAAACCGAAATCGACAGCAGCGATCGCTAAACCGATTGACAGACCAATTAGTGGGGCATAAAGAGCTATTCCCCGAAAATCAAGATTTCCCTGCGTCCGCCAAGGGATACAAGTATAGAAAATTATTGCCGCTGGCAATTTTCGCCAAAACTGCATTTAAAAAATCCCAAAATATCGATAAATTGAGGAGAGAAATTTCACCCCTTCTTTAAATTTATATGACAAATCAAAAAACCAAAGATGAATGGCGGCGCTTTGCACCGCCACTCATCTTTGGTTTTTTGATTTGATAAGTAGCTGGAACCCAGAATAAAAACCTGTAGCGCACGCGCAGCGTGCGCTACAGGTTTTGGAATTTTATATTTAATTGCGCCTAGCTACTTATACCAATTCCCAAAATGGCAACGCCATTTTAGGAATCTCAAAACTTTACTGGATTTGGTATTTAATTCACGAAAGTGTGACAACACTTTCGTGAATTGGTATTAGTTAGAAAAATATGAGAAATCAGGCTTGATGAAAGCTAGATTAGTTAGGATAGAGAGAATATTTTTAGATAAACAGTTTGCGTACAGAGCATGATAAAACAGCGTCGTATTTGGTCTTGGCTCGTCATTGGTTTCGCGATCGCCTTACAGTTTTTCTGGAGCTTGGGGGCAAGTGCTGCGGTTACGGACTATTTACAAGAACAAAAATTTCTCACTAATGTTTGGCAGATCGTCAACCGTTCCTATGTTGACGCTGATTTTAATCATCAAAATTGGTACAAAGTTCGCCGCCAGTTTGTCAATCGTAAATTTAACAGCCATGATGATACTTATCAGGCTATCCGCGAAATGCTTGCCACGCTTGACGATCCTTTTACAAGATTGCTTGAACCCGACAAGTTTAAGACTATGCAAACCAGCACAGCAGGGGCGTTAACTGGTGTGGGGCTTCAAATTGCTGTCGATGAGCCCAAAAATAATGTAATCGTGATTGCGCCGATCGAGGGTTCGCCTGCGGATGCGGCGGGTTTGCGATCGCGCGATCGCATTGTGGGCATTGATAACATTCCCACCAAAGGGTTAAGTCTCGATGAATGCGCAACCAGAATGCGAGGAGAGATCGGTTCGGAAGTCAAATTAACGATCGAGCGTCCCCTTGCCGATGATAAGGGCTTTGAGAAGTTTGAGAAGTTTGATGTGGTCATTAAACGCGATCGCATTGCCGTTACTCCGATTATTGCTAAGCTCAATCAGGAAGACAATCACAAAGTCGGCTATATCCGTCTCAACCAATTCAATGGCAATGCGGCGACGGATATGGAAAAGACCATCAAAAAGTTTAAAGCAGAAGGAGCCGATCGCTACGTCCTCGATCTGCGCGGTAATCCTGGAGGTCTATTTGATGCAGGGCTAGAAATTGCGAGGATGTGGATTCCTGAGGGAACGGTTGTGTACACAGTGGATCGGCATGGTGTACAGGAAAGCTTTGAGGCAAAAGGCAGTGCCATTACAACCGATCCTTTAGTGGTACTGACCGATGGTGGCAGTGCCAGTGCTAGCGAAATTCTGGCTGGTGCATTACAAGAAACCAATCGCGCACAATTGGTCGGCACTAAAACCTATGGAAAAGGCTTAATTCAATCGCTTTATGAATTGGAAGATGGCGCAGGTTTAGCGGTAACCATTGCTAAATACGAAACACCTCTCCATCACAACATTCACAAACGCGGCATCATTCCGAATGTGGAAGTTGCCCTTACCGAACCAATTACGCGCAAACAGCTCGGAACCAAAGAAGATCCGCAATATGTAGCCGCACTTTCGGTTTTGGATGGAACTTATAAGAAAAATGTAATTGCAAAGTCTTAAACAAAAAGTCTTACAGCAATTATCGATCAAACGAACCATGAGGAAATTTTTGAAAGCGTTGCAAAGCAACGCTTTCAAAAATTCCCTTGGTTTGGGTTTGAGCGCAATGCGCTGTAAACAAAAAGAACCGCGCTTTGCGCGGCTCTTTTTGTTTAGCTAAGTCCCATCAATTCAGGATCTTGGAATAGAGGAGTACTTAAATAACGTTCGCCAAAACTGGGCTGAATCATCACCACCATTTTTCCCGCATTTTCTGGTCGCTTGGCAATTTTCACCGCCGCATAAAGCGCCGCACCGCTGGAAATTCCCGATAAAAGCCCTTCTTCGCGAGCTAATCTACGTCCAAAAGCGATCGCCTGATCGTCACTCACGGGGATAATCTCATCAATCAGTTCTGTTTTTAAAACTTCAGGCACAAATCCTGCGCCAATACCTTGAATTCGATGGGGGCCAGGACGACCACCCGACAATACGGGGCTATTGGCTGGCTCGACCGCGATCGCTTTAAACTCTGGCTTCCGCGATTTAATTACTTCGGCAATGCCCGTAATCGTACCGCCAGTGCCAACTCCCGAAATCAGAAAATCAACCTGTCCGTCGGTATCTTCCCAAATTTCTTCAGCAGTAGTCTTACGGTGAATGGCAGGATTTGAGGGGTTGCGGAACTGTTGCAACATATAAGCATCGGGAGTGCTCTCGCTGATTTCCTTGGCGCGTCGGATTGCGCCACCCATGCCTTCTGTGCCTGGAGTCAGTTCTAAGGTAGCTCCATAGGCGCGTAACATCGCTCGCCTTTCCATACTCATGGTTTCTGGCATCGTTAGGATCAATTTATAACCCTTAGCCGCCGCCACCATCGCCAGCGCGATCCCTGTATTGCCCGAAGTCGGTTCTACCAGAATTGTCTTATTTGGCGTAATCAAGCCCTGTTCTTCGGCTTCTTGGATCATGTTCACGCCAATCCGATCCTTGACGGAAGCGGCGGGATTCATGCCCTCTAATTTGACGATAATTCGAGCCACGCAGCCCTCCGCCTTGGGAATGCGCTGCAATTCGACCAGTGGGGTACGTCCAACTAATTCAGTTATGTTCTTGGCGATTTTCATAGATAAATGCTTGAATGATTGCGGGTAAATGAGCTTGTAGTCAACTTTAGAGCATTTTTGAGGGCTTTGGAATTTCTTGATACTAAACAGCGATCGCGACTTTTATGCCCCAAAAGCTACACACACTAACCCTTTTCGGCTTTAATAGGGATATTGCGATCGCAAAAAAATTTCACAACATCATCATAAACTTATTAATTAATATTAAATAAATTCCTATGGCTGCTACTTTAAAAGATTTTTTAGAAGAATGTCACACTCTCGGACTAGTCCGCCTGATCGTCACCAGTGATGCGGGTGTACTAGAAGCAAGGGTAAATATCGAGAAGTTGTTTTATGCGGAACTCCCTAAGGGCAAGTATGCGAATATGCATTCTGAACATATCGAGTTTCACCTCAATATGGACAAAATCACCGATGTCCGCTTTGAAACCGCCGAAGCCAAACGCGGCAATTTCACCACCTACGCGATCCGTTTCCTCGATGCTGATGATAAGGCGCAAATGAGTGCTTTCCTCCAATGGGGTAAACCAGGGGAATATGCCGAAGGACAAGTCGAAGCATGGTCTGCCCTCAAAGACAAGTACGGCGCAACTTGGAAGCCTGAACCTGTTGAAAGTGTATAGGTCATAATTGTCAATATTTCTATCTGCGATCGCACCAGAGGGAAAATCAATGCAACAAACTATTACTAAAGATCAAGAACCTAGCACCAGTATTTCCCTAGATGATGAGGTACTCAAAATCTTTGCGAAAATGCCAGATGATCTCAAGATCGAGGTTCTGCACTATGCGGAATATTTGTTGAGTAAGGGAATGAACAAGTCATCTGGTGTTGCGATCGCAAGTGATGACATACCCAAGAAAAAATATAGGCAAGCGGGAACGATGACAGGGATGATTGTGATGTCAAATGATTGTGAGGAGCCATTAGTAGATATTTCATGATTATTGCTCAGGTTATAAAGCGATTGTTGGCTCTAGTTAGCGCAGACAAAAATTGATGATTATCCAGTTAATAGGCTATGGAAATAAGTGAAGTTATAACCAGATATCCAAGACAAGTACGGCGATGGAAGCCTGAGCCTGTCGAAAATGTGTAAAAAATCCTGAGATGGATTTAGTATTGCAAAATATTTTGCATGTCAATTGAGTACTTTGATTTTCGCAAATACAACTAAAAAACTTGATAACCAGTAATTATTTTAGAAATGAAAAGATCAAGAACCACTTTAAAAATTCTAACTAATTTCTTTTTAAGCATTGCTGTAGTTATTGCGGCAACATTTTTATGGAATTCATATAGACTATCAAAATTTTTCTCTAACTTCTCATTTATCAACAAAAACTTACCAAACAATTTCTGGGTGAGTGCATTGTTTTTCATAGCAATTGTCCTAATAAGTATACGTAGTGGCGCTTCATTACTGTCTTCCACTAAAACTACAATACTCAAGTCTCTCTCTAATATCCCAGAATACATTCCTACAAATCCTAGTGAGTTTCCTAGATTAAATTTAAATAATTTAGAGAGCTATACTCAAAAACTTGAGTCTTTAGGATTTCATAAGCTTGAAGATTTAAAGCTAGCAGGTAAAAATGCTAATAAAAGTCCAGCAATAGCTAGAATCTTTTTAAATACAGAATATAACTGTTATGCCGAAATAAGTCAGGTTTTCTCAAGTATAGATCCACTAAAAGATCATGAAATATATTGTAATGTTCGTAGTTTTTTAGAGAATGAATGGTCATTATTGACAACAGACACCTTAAACTCCAGCGGTATCATATATATGCTACGCCGCTCCCGAACATTGTGGAAGATGCTGCCCAAATATAGTGTTAACGAATTATTGCATTCGCATTTAGAGATGCGTGAACAAATTTGTCGAGACTTAAACATTCAACCTCTAAACAATCTCTCCTTAAATTGGTATATTTTAAATGAACAAAATGAAGCAGTTAAAAGAAAGAATGCACTTGAGGAAAAAAACATCTTCATTGGTCTGATAGAAGCACTTCTATTTGAGCTAAAGCCTAAAACTGAATGGCTTGGAGAATATGCTAAAAAAGGATTAGTATAGCTTTGAAGTAAAAAAGTTTTGAATAATGGTGAAGTTGATCGCTGTTTGATTTTTTTGGAGTGGCGATATTACACCCATTAAATTTGTTTTTTGCTAGACTACATACCAAATACTCATTACTTTGAGGTTATTTATGAGATCAATAGAGCTTCTTACGCAAGAATTATTATCTCTACCTAGCATTTCTAGAGCGCTATTAGCAGAAAAACTAGTCGAAAGCCTAGAATTTGACACCGATCCAACTATTCAAGCAACATGGACAGCCGAAGCAAAAAAAAGACGTGATGCAGTTCGTGATGGCACTGTTCAAACAATCGAAGGAGAAGATGCTCTAGCTCAGGTAAGGCGGTTACTTGTGTAATGAAGTATGTATTTCATCCCGATGCACTTGCCGAATATTCTGAGGCGGTTCAATACTATGCTGAACAGAGAACGGAAATCGCGCAAGCTTTTATCAATGCAATTGAAGATGCAATTTTTCGGATTAAAGACTCTCCTAATCGTTACGCCACAATTGATGAAGATATTCGACGATGCATGGCAAAGAAATTCCCTTACGGAATCCTCTATACGATTGAGCAAGATTATATTCTGATCTTAGCCGTGATGCATTGCAGTCGAGCAGTTGGGTATTGGAAAAACAGGAAGTAAGGCGATCGCTGTTTAATTTTGGTGGAGAGGCGATCGCGATTTTGGGTATTGAGAGGGGCGATCGCTCTGCAACTCAAACTCTGTGCTAGGATCTTAAATATTTTAGCGACCTAAATTATATGAAAAGCCAGTTATTACAATTAGCTTTTGAAATAGAGCTTCAAGATGGAGAAAAACTTACAATACCTAACTCCATAATAGAAGGAATTGGCAAAGGTAAATGGCTTATTACCATTCAGCCCAAATCAAAAACAGGCGATCGCGCCCATGATGCCTTCTTAACAAGTTATTCGCCAGAAGATGAAGGATTATATGACGACTATTAAGGCAGGAGAAATATGGGTTGCAGCAATTCCTTTTACAAATGGCATATCTTCAAAAAAGAGACCCGTATTAATTCTTTGGCTAGATGGAACTGATGTTGTATTAGCAGCAGTGACATCCGCACAACCGAGAACACAAACCGATGTTTTACTAAAAGACTGGTCAGCCAGTGGTTTGCGAGTTGCGTCAACTGTGCGTTTATCCCGACTTGATTGCTTAGAGAAGTCTTTACTAATTACCAAATTAGGACAGCTATCTCAAGATGATGCTAATCATTTGCGCGAAGTATGGAACACTCATATCAAACCCCAGTTCTAAAGTAAGGTGATCGCTATTTAATTTTTGAAGAGGCAATTCAATTCAAAATCACTAATAGGGAACCACTGTTAAACAGCGATCGCGATCGGCAGCAAATGCAAAGCAATCCTGTATATCTGCAAGTGTTAAATCAGGAAAATCATCTAATACCTCTTCAACACTCATTCCCCACCGAGATAGTCAAACACATCTGATACAGAAATGCGGGTATTAACTATACATGGCTTCCCACTACGAATATTTGGATTGATAAAGTTACTACAACATGAGTGAGGTTAACACCAATGTCAATAACCATAGAAGAAGACTAAGTAACCAGATCGTCTCCAGTAGCGATCGCCAATTCCTGCAAACGCTCCTGCTGATCTTTGGAAATGCAACTTTGAATTACTTCCTCTAGATCCCCTTCCAAAATTGGCGGTAAAGTAAAGTTTTGTCCCAGACGATGCTCGGTGAGGCGACTATCTTTGTAATTGTAAGTACGAATCTTTTCGGAACGAGAACCTGTACCCACCTGCGATCGCCGCATTGAGGTAATTTCAGCTTGCTGCTCGCGCAATTTAATTTCATAGAGTTTGGCTCGCAAAATCTGCATCGCCCGCTCTTTATTTTGTAACTGCGATCGTTCTTCCGTACAGAAAATTCTAATCCCCGTTGGTTTGTGAAACAAATCAGCAGCTGTTTCCACCTTATTGACGTTTTGACCACCAGCACCACCTGATCGCGCCGTAGACATTTCAATATCCTTCGGATCGATGTGAATCTCAACCTCATCGACTTCTGGCATAATTGCCACTGTCGCTGTTGATGTATGCACTCGTCCCTGAGACTCCGTAGCAGGGACGCGCTGCACCCGATGCACACCCGACTCAAACTTAAGTTTGCTATAAACGCGATCGCCTTGCACTTCAATGATCGCTTCCTTAAAGCCACCCATTTCCGCCAAAGTTTCACTTACCATCTTTACCCGCCAGCCTTGACGCTCGGCATAGCGCGTATATAGACGCACCAAATCTCCTGCCCAGATCCCCGCCTCATCACCACCCGTACCCGCACGGATTTCCAGCATGATGTTCTTATCGTCATTAGGATCTTGGGGCAGTAAGAGAATTTGGAGACGTTTCTCTAACTCTTCTAACTTTGACGATAGTTCTTCGACCTCAAGAGCCGCCATTTCCTTAAGTTCGGGGTCATTTGACTCCTTCAGGATTTCTTGCGACTCTTTATAATCTTGCTCCGCCTTACGAAAAGTCTCGTAGGTCAGAACCGTCTCTTCCAACGAAGCACGCACCTTCGCAATGCGCTGAAACTCGCCGTGATCGGTCGCCACGTCAGGATCTCCCATCCGACGAGTCAGTTCATTGAAGGTTTGTTCTACAGATTCGAGCTTTTTGATTAAGTAAGCAGCAGGCATGAAATTTGAGTTACCGCAAAAAAGAAAGTGAAAATTCAGCTTATTTAGGTCAACCTTAAATCAATTCTTGGCTAGACCTGATTTTCGACAGCAGCTTTTTCATCAAACATACCGTACTTACGCAAGAAGCGCTCTACGCGACCTTCGGTATCGATAATCTTTTGCGTACCAGTATAGAAGGGATGATTGCCCGACCATACATCAACATTAATTTCAGGATGAGTAGAACCAATTGTCGCTACCACTTCACCGTTGCAAATTACTTTTGCTTCGGGATACCACTTTGGGTGAATTCCAGCTTTAGGCATAGTCTTAGCTATAAAAAATCAAAAATTAAGCTTTTCTAGACTAACACGTAATTATGCAAATAGGAAAAGACAATTTGCCATATCTTAAATTTTTTGAGTTTACGCAAGACTTTCAAGACGCACAATCCAACTGTTAAATATCGGACATTCGCGGCGAATAGTTTCTAAACCGATGTCTAGGGCAACTAATGAGCCATGTAAAACCTTATCGTATTGACTAAATATACTGAGAATCCGCTTAGAGGGTGCTGTCGTATAGCCATCATTAATATGCTCAGGTGACGAAAACCCACAGCGAATCTTTCTCAGATTAACGACTACTTGTGGATCATCACACCAGTTTTCAAAAGCTTCGGGTTCACTGAACAACAAACTTTCAAACTCATGAATCATCAGGTTGGCAATGAAGTTTGATTCTGCAATATCATCCTGAAAGGATTGCTGAAGTATCTTTGCTCTCTTAACTGATGCTAAACCTGTAGGTATTGCTAATTTTGGGAAATCCTTCGGGAATCCATAAAAATCGATCAGTGTCGTTACCCACGCATTAGGGTCTTCCTTACATTTTTTTTCAATCTGATTTTTAAGCTTGCCATAGGTTGATATACCACCTTTACCGATTTTACTGGTACGCAAAATAATGGGATTAATCCAAATATCTAGTCGAGCAAAATGGCTCGTTAGCAGTTCTCGCACAAAGGTTTCTTCGGTTTGCCCCTCACAGAAAATATGGACTCTAATCATCGCGATGGTCTACCACCCAACAGATTTTTTTGCCACAATTCACCTAAAGAGTACTCTTCTAGCCATTCAGCTAAAGCATCTTCATCTAGTCGGTGTAAATGTGTTGCCCCTTCGATGCGATCGCACACAATCACATCAGATGCGTCAAACTCATTGAGTAGTGCTACTGACTGGGTAGAAACTATGACTTGCTTAGATTTGGCTGTAGAGCGCAGCAATGAAGCCAGAACATTTATGGCGTAGGGATGTAAACCCAACTCTGGCTCATCAATCAAAATCATTTCGGGCTGCTTATCCTCTGGTTGCATCAACACAGTCGCAAGACAAATAAAGCGCAAAGTCCCATCGGAGAGTTGATATGCTTTAAATGGCACGTCTTCACCTTTTTCAACCCATTCCAGTTCAATTTGGTCTTGATTATTAGGAGCAGGACGCAAATAAAAATCCCCAAAGAATGGCGCTACTAACTGAATCGTTTTGACAATTCTTTGATAGTGCGTTTGATACTGCTCTTTTAGGAAGTAAAGATATGCTGCTAAATTTTGAGCGTCTGATCTAAGATAAATATTATCGTTTATGGCTTGACGTTGTTTGACTAAAGAACTATCACCAGTATCGTGGAAGTGGTAGAGTCGCCAACTTTGCATTACTGGTACTGTGTAATCGTAAATTTCTGTACGCTGTTTTTGTGATTCAACTCTAGTCTCAAAATAACCCGAGCCAACATGCCAATCACCGTATCTATTCCACCAGAAATTCTCATCAGCAAAAACCATGCGGTTATCTTGGGTTGGCTCTAGAACAAATTTGTAGCCGTTATTACCAAAGTAAAATTCAGCAGTCATTTGCGGAGTGCTTTTGCGCCCGAAATACAGTAGAGAATCTGGACCACCTTGCTTACTGACATAAAGCTGTAAGTTTCTAGCAAGTATTTGTTGAATCATGCGAAAGATAGCGATAAAGTTGGACTTGCCAGAGCCATTAGCCCCAATCAAGACATTGAGTTTTTTTAATTTAAGATCACATTCACGGATTGATTTAAACCCTTTCAGTACAATTCTTGATAACTGATCTTGGTTCATGGTTGTAGCCTATGGATACCAAAACATGCCTTTAATGCCTTCGGGATCAGCGTTGAAACCTAGTTGACTGTAAAACTCGACCACATGGGCATCGGCGAAGAGGCTGATATTGCTAATGTCGGATTTACGTAACTCGCGGATCATTTCCTCCATCATTGCTTTGCCTAACCCTCTACCTTGAAAATCGGGATGGATCACCACATCCCATAGGGTGGCATTAAAGGCATAATCAGAGGTAGCACGAGCAAACCCTATTAAACGTCGAAAACCGCCACGATGCTCCCACATCGATAGGACAACAAAACTATGCTGTAAAGCAATCCGAACCTTACGAATTGGTCGCCTTGCCCATCCTACAGAGTCACATAACTCTTCTAGTTCGTAGAGATCGATATCTTTTTCAGTGCTAAAGAAAATCTGTCCGCTTTGGTTTGGCACTTGGCGAAGTTTTGTTTTTTTTGTCGGTTCTAGGGTGTCAGAACCAAATAAGCTTTTCCAGAACCCCATTTGCCCAGTTTATATATAGCGGCGATCGCCCTGTTTGTTACAGATATTCTAAACGCTTTAGTATTGTATCTGCTTTTGTTGAAACCAAGCGATCGTAAATATATTGATCGTGATATTGCCCGCGATCGATCATGATATTGGCGATCGCAAATATGGCAATCATAAGTATATAAGGTGTGATTATTGAAATACTGGAGGCTTTTAGTCAGTCTCGTCTCTATGTTGGTAGAATTATGCCATCATTGCTGCCTTTGCTTGAGTCACTATTTATTTCTTTTAGTAGCTAGGCATAATTAAAATTCAGATCTAAAACCTGCGGCGCACGCTGCGCGTGCGCCGCAGGTTTTAGGGTTTTATAT
>NZ_SELU01000039.1:0-52392 GCF_006861605.1 Pseudanabaena sp. UWO310
ACATTCTTGCAACAATTCATCGAGCAGTTCTTTGCGTATATTCATCTGTTTTGGTGTTAGTAGTTGTGTGTCTAGATTGTCTCTCTGTATATATCCCAGACTTTACACAAAATACTCTACACTCTCATAGCAAACCCAATGTGTCCACAAGAATATGTCGTTTTCTCCCATTGACGAACTTGTTGCCATCAATACCAACTGCTTCTGGTGATGCTAATCGGCTAGCAATTTTAGTTGATTGACTATCAATACATCCTGCGCTTGGTGTTGCTTCTCTTCCTTCACTAACCCGATACCATTGTTGTAGTTTAGCGTTGATCTCCTGCCATGTATTGGTAATTCGCCAATGGCGAAAGTAATGATAGACAGTTTGCCATACAGGAAAATCATGGGGTAACATTCGCCATGCACACCCTGCAGCATTGATGTAGAAAATACCATTGAGTACCGCTCTAATATCTACAGTTCTTTTTCGTCCACCTGTTCCTGCGGCTGGAATCAAGTCTTTTATCAGTTCCCACTGGTTATTGGTTAAGTCTGTGGGGTATGATTTCTTTGTTGCTTCCATAAGGCTGTCTTTGTTTTTGTATATTGACAGACTATACCTTTGGGAGCTTTTTTTCACCTTTTTTTATTGCCAAAAACTTCTCAAACACGCTCTTAGCTATCGCTCAGGATACTATTCCTAATCAATTGGGTAAACCCACTAATTCGCCAACTTTACGTTGGGTCTTTCAATGTTTTATGGCGGTTCATTTAGTTTCTTTTCAGGGACTCACTCAAGTTGTTAATTTGTCTCCTCCTCGCCTTCATATTTTGAAATTCTTTTCTTCAGCCTGCCAACGCTACTATCTCCTTCCTGCGCCTCTTTCATAATTGTTTTTCCACTTCCATTACGAGCGGAATGTGGGATAAAAGCCGCTATAGAGTATAGGCTTTGGCTTCACAGAATATCAACTTCCCCAGATATAAATCGCTCCATTCTCCATTTTTAAAATTCTCGCTCTAACTCCATTCATATCTTTCTCTCCCCATTGTTGGTACACCAATCCACCCCGCTCATCAGTATAGACAAAAGGACGTTCGGGAATGGGCTTAAAGGAGTCGCCTACGCCATCTTCCCATTTCACGGTAATAGCACCTTGACGCATAGAAAAAATACAGGGCATCGAGACCTTAGCGGTTTGGGAGCTATTTGGGAAGTACTGACAATAGGCTTTACGGCTGTCCGCTTGCGCAGAGAAGGAACTCCCCAGAGTAGCGATCGCGGCAATTGCCCCAATGAGAATCGATTGACTTTTCATATTTACACCTTGTGGTTTTACTTATTCTTAACTGCTTAATCGGCTTGAACTAGCCCTTTCACCGTAAAAGCAAATTGCATCTTTAGGGCTACCCTCGATTTGCTAATAAGGTAGGAAGACACCAAAAAGTTCTAACTGTTCCTTTGAATTAGGACAAATCAAAACCCAAGAATTAATTGGCGGTGCTTCGCACCGCCAATTAATTCTTGGGTTTTATGTCCTAGTACACTTGGCGACAGCTATATTTATTAAACATTCCTTAATACCGTAACAGTCGAAATTCAAGACAAAGCAGCCTATGATCTTAGTCAACCTGTAGACTGACTTGTTATGCAAACTAAACCTATTTATACACAAGAACAGATTTCAGCTTGGTTGCGAGGACTCATGAGTGTTGCCCTCGCTGACAATGATTACAGCGAGCAAGAGCGTACACTTTTTGACCAAATCAGCCATAGTGAGGAATGGGGTGATGAGGTCACGATTCATAATTTTGAGCCTATTAACGCTCAGGATTTAGCCGATGCGTTAGGTAGCGATCGCGAAGTTGGGCAAAACTTCCTCCGCATGGCAGTTATGATGGCTCTTGCCGATGGCAAATACACGGATACAGAAGATCTCGTCATTCAAGGATTTTGCAAGACCCTAAAGCAAGAAGTCAAAGCGATCAATGACCTGCGCCAAAATCTCGAAGCCGCTTCCCATCACGACGAACATCATCCTAGCGTCCTTGAGCCAGTCAAAGAGTGGCTCGATCACATGGATATTCACGATTCGCGCCTTGCCAATTTAATCTGCAAGATTGTTCCTGCTCAATGCCCCTTTGAACGAGATATTGTCCTGTTTGGCAAGAAGATTATGCATATTCCTGCCATGTGTGAAATTAATCCTCTCTACGATCAGTTGGTAGGCTTGCGTTTTCGATCGCTAAGTTATCTTGCCGATAAGGGCGAAGATGTTTCTAAGTATTGTTAACTCTTCAGGATATGCTAAATTCAGCCATAATGCACCATCGCTCTACCAGACAGTCATGCCCAGAGAATTAAAAAACGCCAGTAAAGAAGATAATAGTGACGTTTCGCCCAATGTATTGCGCGTTGTTTTAGCATTTCGACGCTGGGGCTGGGCTGCTTTCTGGACACAGGTTGTATTGTGCGTAGTTTCATCGGTTGTCTTACTCCAACTTTTTTTGTTTCCTAGGACAGGTCAGCCAGTTAGCCCAACGGGATTGGATACTAGTCCCGCGACATTACCAGGATTGAGCTTTGCTTGGGTCGGTGTGGCAGTATTAGGCGCGAGTATTTTCTGGAATTATCGTTATACGCAAATGGCAAAAAAGCTGCGATCGCCCGATCGCCCAACCAAAAGCCAAACCGTATTTCAAATCAAAATCGGCTTGATTATTAATCTGCTCGGAATGTTGGTAACTTTGCTGGGAGCCTTTGCGATTATTGGTGCTTTAACCCTGAGAGCAGGACAAGGGCAAGTAGGAGTAATTGGAGCAGGCAGCTTTAACTCCGTCATTCAGCCGCTTGACTTTCAAATTATTCAGGCAAGTTTCAATATTATTTTTGCTCATTTTGTGGGTTTAGTCGCCTCGCTCTGGCTGCTTAACAAAGCCACCGACAAACCCAATCGCGAATAAAGGTGAGCCTAATTAAATATAAAACCCTAAAACCTGCGGCGCACGCCCAGCGTGCGCCGCAGGTTTTATACCAATTCCCAAAATGGCAACGCCATTTTGGGAATTGGTATAAAACCTGCCTTTGGTGGGTTTCTGTGCTTGGCTTTATAATAAATAGATATGAAGAAATGTAAATAGTGGCGAAACCAATGGAGTGGAAGCAGATCGAAGAAAATTGGGTGCTGACCCCTCAGAAACCCAAGGGCGTAATTCACTTTTTGGGTGGCGCATTTTTTGCGGCTGCGCCCCATGTTGCCTATAGCCGCGTATTAGAACAGCTCGCCCAAAATAACTATGCGATCGTCGCTACCCCCTTCCTGAACAACACGTTTGATCATCGTCAAATTGCTCGCGAAGTCCATAACTCCTTTCGCAAAGCCCGCAGCAAACTATTTCTCGATTATTTCCCCGTGTTTGGCATGGGTCACAGTATGGGTTGCAAAATCCATTTATTAATTAATAGCCTTTATAAACCCACCCGTGCTGGCAATATCTACATCGCCTATAACAACTACAGTGCCGATCGCTCAATTCCTTTCTTTAAAAACCTAGCCAACACCATTCCCGAAATGTCATCGATGGAGTTTACCCCCAGCCCTAAGGAAACCGAGCAAATAGTTACCGCCAATTACCAAACCACCCAAAATTTATTAGTTAAATTTGTTGATGATGACATTGACGAAATCTCCACCCTTGCCCAGTTGCTTCAGCAGAAATTTCCCAAAACCGTCATTCTCCAAACTCTCGAAGGTACGCACCTCACCTCTATGGGCATTGATGTGAAATGGCAAGCGGGTTCTAACTTCTCGGCAATTGACGCGATCGCCCAATGGGTCAAGCAAGAGCTCCACAAAAACAACCAAACCCTTGAACTAGTTCTATTAGCATGGCTCGCGAAGCAAACCGCCTAAAAAAACAGGTCACAAAATACATCTGCCTCGAAGGGAACAGCAATGAGTAGAAATACTCTAAACAAATCAACGGGCAACTTAACAACAAAGTCAGATCGAAATCGATTGATTTTGTATTTGTATACTAGACATTAGAATTTCTAATATTGTTTTAATCTTATTAGGATTACTAAACATTCCTATTAGTTTTTAGGTTGGAATGTATCGAATGATTGGAAAACTAGATCGATATATCCTCGTTTTTCTTAATACAAACATAGGCATAATACAATCCTCTCATCCCTATCCTTAAAGGGTTTGAGTATCTAGATTGACATATACATTTCTAAAACAATAGCCAGAGGATATATCTAGCTTATTAGGGCTATATCAATTTTTTATATCAATTTGGCGCTAGAAACAGTAGGCTTCAAAATTTTTTTTGCAAAAAAAGTAAATGTGGATACGCACTTTATGTTTAAATTAAAGACATCGCTCAAGGACTTCACACGAAGAATTCCTGATAGGATTAACTTATATAAAGCAAAAAATTATTCCAACAAAGAAGCAGATCTCAAAGGGCTAATTAGATTTTAATAGATTTTTAATCTTTCTATAATTTTCGATTTGACTATTGACTCTGACTCTTGAGTTTTTTTGCCGCGCTTTTTTACCGCGCTCTTTTGCCGCCTAGTGTGGTTCGTCGATTTTCATTTAAATCTAGTAAGGAGATATTAATGTCTTACTCAAAAACACAGTCTAAAGCTAAGGCTGGGTACGATGCAGGTGTTCAGGACTATAAACTAAAGTACTATACCCCCGACTATACTCCCAGAGATACTGACCTTCTCGCTGCTTTCCGTTTCGTGCCTCAACCAGGCGTACCTCCTGAAGAAGCTGCTGCTGCCGTAGCTGCTGAATCTTCTACAGGGACTTGGACAACTGTATGGACAGATTTGCTAACCGACCTCGATCGCTACAAAGGTCGTTGCTATGATGTCGAGCCAGTACCCAACGAAGACAATCAATATATCGCCTACATCGCCTATCCTCTGGACTTGTTCGAGGAAGGTTCTGTAACCAACTTGCTCACCTCATTGGTTGGTAACGTATTTGGTTTCAAGGCTCTTCGCGCATTGCGTCTAGAAGACATCCGCGTACCTATCGCTTACTTGAAGACTTTCCAAGGACCTCCTCACGGTATCCAAGTTGAGCGCGACAAGTTGAACAAGTACGGTCGTCCTCTATTGGGTTGTACCATTAAGCCTAAATTAGGGCTTTCTGCGAAAAACTACGGTCGTGCAGTATACGAATGTTTGCGCGGTGGTTTGGACTTCACCAAAGACGACGAAAACATTAACTCTCAGCCTTTCATGCGCTGGCGCGATCGCTTCCTGTTCGTACAAGAAGCAATCGAAAAAGCTCAAGCTGAAACTGGCGAAATCAAGGGTCACTACCTTAACGTCACTGCTCCTACTTCCGAGCAAATGATGGAACGTGCAGCCTTCGCTAAGGAAATCGGCACACCGATCATCATGCATGACTTCTTGACTGGTGGTTTCACTGCTAACACCTCTCTTGCTAAGTACTGCCGCGAAAATGGCTTGCTCTTGCACATTCACCGCGCTATGCACGCTGTTATCGACCGTCAAAAAACTCACGGGATTCACTTCCGCGTTTTGGCAAAATGTCTCCGTATGTCTGGTGGCGATCACCTCCACTCTGGAACTGTGGTTGGTAAGCTCGAAGGCGAAAAGGGCATTACCATGGGCTTCGTTGACCTCATGCGTGAAGACCACATCGAACTAGATCGCGATCGCGGTATCTACTTCACTCAAGACTGGGCTTCTATGCCTGGCGTACTTCCCGTTGCTTCGGGTGGTATCCACGTATGGCACATGCCTGCTCTCGTGGAAATCTTCGGCGATGATTCTTGCTTACAGTTCGGTGGTGGTACTTTGGGTCACCCATGGGGTGCTGCTCCTGGTGCAACCGCTAACCGCGTTGCTCTTGAAGCTTGTATCCAAGCCCGTAACGAAGGTCGCGACATGATGCGTGAAGGTGGCGACATTCTTCGTGAAGCTGGTCGTTGGTCTCCTGAATTGAATGCTGCTCTTGAACTTTGGAAGGAAATCAAGTTCGAGTTTGAAGCAATGGATACTCTCTAATCGATCTGCCGTTGCAAAAATGGGCTACGCCCATTTTTGCAAAAAAAATCTTGGTAAAGTCAGCCTATGGATATTAAGCGCAGTACTAAGTCCACAGCCAATATGTTGATCAATTTTTTGACCTTCGAGGCTGTCAAGACTATTGCCGAGCAATTGGAGGAAACCGATAAGTTAAAGGCTCTCTGGTTTAATCAGTTCTCGACGCGCGAAAGACTCCAGAATGGCGAGCTTTACATTAAAGACCTCTTTGAGGTTCACCAAGAAATGGCTTTTCGGGTAATGACGGTGCGGGAGCATCTGGCAAATGAAATTTTAGAATTTCTACCAGAGATGACTCGGACTGGCATCCAGCAATCAAATATGCAGCTTCGTCGTCGACATTTTGAGCGCATCATGAGCGTTCAGGCTTCTGAAGGATATTCGGAATGCGAGAATTTAGTTTCTGATGAGATGACTCGGACTGGCATCCAGCAATCAAATATGCAGCTTCGTCGTCGACATTTTGAGCGCATCATGAGCGTTCAGGCTTCTGAAGGATATTCGGAATGCGAGAATTTAGTTTCTGATATAGATCAAAATCCAGAAGTTAGTTCTGTAGATATTCTCGAATTTCCTCCAGAAGTTGCCGCAGACTCAAATGTTGATGGCGATCGCTCTTCCCCTCAATCAAATCAATAGCAATTTAATTTCAATCGCGAGGAAATAATGCAAACTTTACCTAAAGAGCGTCGTTACGAAACTCTTTCTTACCTTCCACCTTTGAGCGATGCTCAAATCACTCGTCAAATCGAGTACACCTTGAAGCAAGGTTTCTATCCTGCGATCGAATTTAACGAAGATTCCGATCCTGCTATCCACTACTGGACTCTTTGGAAGTTGCCCTTGTTCAACGCCAGAACTCCTCAAGAAGTTTTGAGCGAAGTTCAAGCTTGCCGCTCTAGCTATCCTGGTAGCTTTATCCGCGTAGTTGCTTTCGACAATATCAAGCAATGCCAAGTCCAAAGCTTCATTGTCCACAAGCCTAACAGCGCTCGTTACTAAGCTCTAAAAAACAAAAAAGCCCCGCATTGCGGGGCTTTTTTGTTATTTGCTATATTAATGGACAGCAATGCCAAATCCCCAAATTAAGACTATGACTATTACTTTAGATTTACCTCAAGAATTGGAACAAGAGCTATCTGTGGAAGCAGGAAAAATTAGTTTGTCTTTACCAGAATATATCCTTCAACTTCTAGCCGTTAGAAAATTTCTAGAGGGTCAGCTTAGAACTGGTGCAGAATTAGTAAGTTATTGGCAAAGTGAAGGACTAATTAACTCACGTCCTGAGATTAGGGATAGCCAAGAATATGCTCGCCAAATTCGCTATGTAGCAGAACATCGTTAACATTTATAAATTGATTTTATGTATGTTTTAGATACTGATATTCTGATCGATGTTTTGAGAGGGCATCAACCTGCGATCACATGGTTTACCACCTTATCCGAATTGCCCAGTGTTTCAGGTTTTGTGGTGATGGAGTTAATCCAAAATTGTCAAAATAAACAAGAAGTTAATCAAGTTTTTAGGCTGACTGCACCTTTATCATTAATTTGGTTGACTGAGGCTGATTGCGCTAATGTTTTATCAGATTTTAGTAAATATTGCCTTTCTGATGGAGTAGGGCTATTAGACGCATTAATTGCTCATTGTGCCATGAGCAAAAATAAAACTCTTTGTACTTTTAATATCAAACATTATCGGGTTATCCCTAATCTAAAAATTATTCAACCTTACGAGCGATAACTAGTTAGCCATTGCATTTCATCCTTGAATTGGCGTATTAATTGCGTAATTGCGCATACTTTTAGTGGAAGAATTGGAAAATGTCGTCTAGAAATAGGTTACACGATCGCTCATTTACTATGGCTCAATAATTATGCGTGTTGTATTTTTTGGAACTCCTGATTTTGCCGTTCCCACCTTAGAAAAGCTTTTATCTACACCAGATTTTGAAGTGGTGGGCGTAGTCTCCCAGCCAGATACTAGGCGTGGTCGTGGTAATCAGGTCACGCCGCCACCCGTCAAAGCTGCGGCGATCGCTAAAAATCCTAACCTGCAAATCTGGCAACCCGATCGCCTAAAAAAAGACAAACAGGTACTTGAAGAACTAGCCGCTATTAATGCCGATGTATTTGTGGTGGTTGCCTATGGGCAGATTCTCTCGCCAAAGATTTTGCATATGCCGAAGTATGGCTGCATTAACGTGCATGGTTCGCTCTTACCAAAATATCGTGGAGCCGCACCGATCCAATGGGCGATCGCTAATGGCGAGAGCATTACGGGTATTACAACCATGCAAATGGATGCAGGGATTGATACGGGCGCGATGTTACTCAAGGCGGAGTTAGAAATTTTGCCTGAAGATAATACGGATACCTTAAGTACAAAATTGGCGAACTTAGGTGCGGATTTATTAATTGATACTTTGCGCCGCTTAGATACGCTCAAGCCTGAATCTCAGGACGATGATTTGTCCTGCTATTCACCGATGATTGGGCGCGAGGATTGGGAACTAGATTGGAGCAAAGAGGCGATCGCTTTGCATAATCGCATTCGTGCCTTCTATCCCAATTGCTACACCGATTTTCGCGAACAGAGGTTAAAGATTACGAAATCGGAAATTGTCGAAGGTGAGGACAATTTAGAGAATATTGGGAAAGTTGCCGAAATTCGTAAAGGCAAAGGCTTTGTCTTGCAGACTGGCAAAGGTTTACTATTAATTAAGGAAGTTCAACCTGCGGGTAAAAAATTGCAATCGGGTTGGGATTTTGTCAATGGTGCAAGAATGGCGATCGGGGAATCCATAGTCAAAAAAGAGACGCATAGCGACGCTTTTAGTTAGATATAGCAGTAGCCCGTTATGTTAGAACAAAAACAAAACCCAGAAGAGTGTTGCGGCGCTTCGCGCCGCAACACTCTTCTGGGTTTTATGTCTTAACAAACCCTTTGTCAAACCCCAAGGGTAAAAGCCCTGCTAAGCAAGGCTTTTACCCTTGGGGGTTTGAAATTTGCCAGTTTAACCTGAACTGACGTTAACCTATGGTTTCTTGGGTGAAGCTTCTGGCTCTGTCGTGGAGCTAGGCGTTTGAGCGGGATTGGTAAATGGTTGTTTGGCTGGGGTCAAGGAGGCAAGGCGTTTTACTTCATCTTTAAACTCAGCAGGAGCAAGCTCTAGCCCTTTATCAAAGAGTTTTTTCGCCTCATCATCTTTACCCTGAACCTGCCTTAATTGCGCCTTACCGACATAGGGACGAAAATCTTTAGCATTATCTTTGATCATCTGATCGTAGGTAGCGATCGAGTCGTCAATGCGATTTTGTTGGCGATAAACCTCTCCCAATATCCAGCGTACTGAACTCGTATCTACGGTATTTGCTTGGATTTTATTGGCTGTTTCCGCAGTCTTGAGCGTATCTTGGAGAATGCCGATCGCTGCTTCAGGACGCTTATCGGTTAACTCGATGCTGACTAAACTCTGGATGGCGGGGATATATCCAGGCTTAGTAGTTAAAATTTTGCGGTATTCCGCCGAGGCATTTTTAGGATCCTTAAGTTGGATATAAGTCCTTGCTAGGGTCATCCGATATTCAGGCTGATCGGGAAAAGTATCGGCTAATGTTTGCAAAGGTTCGATCGTTTCCTTAGTTTTTCCTAATTGATTCCTGAGATTGACTAGCCCAATGAGCGCAGTTTGATTTTTAGGATCGCTCTTGAGTACAGCTTCAAACCCCTCAATCTGGATTTTGATCTTTTCTTGCTCTGAGGTGTTTTGGGCTGGGTTATTAGCGGCTTGCTGCGTCGGTGGGGCAAATAATCCGCCGATCAATGGGGCGATTGAAACGCCTAAAAAGGAGAGCGTAACTACGATTAAAACACCGTTAATAATCCATTGCCTTGCTGTACGTTGTGACACGATATTTACCCTAAATCCAATTACATGATAGTTTACTGCAAGAGGTTATTATAGGCGGCGCAAAGCAATACTTCTAATTTCTAATGGGTCAATGCACCTGAAAAATATGATCCAAAATATGGCACATTAAAGGATCAGATCATCATTGCAAAGTAACTCTAGATAAACGAAGTTAAACTTAATGGCATTAAAAGTTGGAATTTTAGGATTTGGTGGGTTAGGTCAAGCCGCAGCAAAGTTGCTTAGTGCTAAGCAGGAAATGCAGCTAGTCGTAGCAGCCGATAAAGAAGGTTTTGCCTACAATGACCAAGGGCTGAAGGCAACCGAGGCAATCTCTGTCTACCAGAGCAAAGGCTCCCTTGGCTACCTTGACAATGGCATTTTGACCCAAAACAGCATTGCGGAAGCGATCGCTATGGCAAAGGATGTTGATGGCTATTTCTTAGCTTTACCAAACTTACCCAATACCTTCATGGCAAGCGTTGCCAAGCAATTTATTGCTTCAGGTTGGAAGGGTGTACTCGTGGATGCGATCAAGCGTACCAGTGCCGTGGAGCAAATGATTGCCCTTTCCCCTGAACTCGAAGCCGCAGGGATTACCTACATGTCTGGTTGTGGTGCAACTCCAGGATTGTTAACTGCGGCAGCCGCGATCGCCGCTCAAAGCTTTGCTGAAGTTCATAAAGTCGAGATTAATTTTGGCGTTGGCATTGCCAACTGGAACGCTTATCGGGCTACAATCCGCGAAGATATTGCCCATATGTCTGGCTATACCGTTGATATCGCCCAAGCTATGTCCGATGCCGAAGTAGAAGCGTTACTCGAAAAGACGAATGGGTTGATCGAATTGACCAATATGGAACATGCTGACGACATCATGCTCGAACGGATTGGCATCTGCGATCGCGATCGGGTTACGGTCGGGGGTATCGTGGATACGCGCAATCCTAAAAAGCCTCTCAGCACCAATATGAAGCTTACAGGGCGCACCTTTGAGGGCAAAATTTCCACCCATACCTTCACCCTTGGCGATGAAACCAGTATGGCGGCAAATGTTTGCGGGACTGCCTTTGGTTACCTCAAAGCTGGCAAACAATTCCACCAACGCGGTATTTACGGGCTGATGACTGCCGCCGAAGTGATGCCCGCTTTTGTGCGCTAACCGTAGTAAGGTTTTGAGATTTCCAAAATGGCAACGCCATTTTGGAAATTGGTATTACATCTGTCGCCAAGTGTATTAGGACATAAACCCCAAGAATTGACTGGCGGCGCGAAGCGCCGCCAGTCAATTCTTGGGGTTTGATTTGTCCTCATTGGCTGTAGCTATATATAGCTGCCGCCAGTTTTGTTAGGACAAAATCAAAACCCCAAAGAGAGTTGCCGCGCTTTGCGCGGCAACTCTCTTTGGGGTTTTATGTCCTGATACAGTTGGCGGCAGCTATAGCTATAAAAAACTAAATTTGCGATCGCTATTGCATTCTTGTAGTACGTGTAGTATAAATGTAGTGCAGCGTAGTTCAAGCGCGTAGAACGCCTAGTCTAATAGCGATTACAACTACTCCAGTATTTGTGTAGCAATTAGAAAAGGAGATGCAGCCTCGCAAACTGCTGAAAATTCCTTTATGCACTTACTTGCCTATCTGGGCTGAAGCATTCAGGGTTATTGCCGCAGATAGGTGCTACTTGTTCGCAAGTAGCATCTATCACTAAATCAAAACTCTCATTTTGGATTTTGCCGTAGGCAAAATTCAAATTCGATAAAACTCTCAGTTTAAATTTTGCCTACGGCAAAATTTAAACTTAATATATTGACGGGTAGCTCAGTGGTAGAGCATTGAAAACATCCTTTGTCGTCACTTACCTGCAAAGGTCGCAGATTTAGGGTTATCGCTTTAGGTGCCAAGCGTCGGGGGTTCGATTCCCTCTCCGTCAATTGGGAATTTGATTTTGAGTAATGTGTTGGAGAGATAGTTATGCGATCGCAATCGAAACTTCTCTTTGCCCAAGATAAAAATGTGTGGTGCTTCGCACCACACGTTAATTCAAGGGACGAATTGGTGAGGGTTATCGCTATTGGTTGCATCACCTCCATGAGGTGATTGGGTTCAAATCCCAAAATCCCTTCCTAAACTAGAGGTTTTGCCTGCTGATTGCCAGCTTTCCTTAACAAAGCAAAAAATCAAAATTCCAAACCGGTAGTCCTAAAGAATTAATGGCGTGTTGCGCGTAGTGTGACACTTCATTACTCAAAATCGCTACTTCTTTAGCTCTACCCCCCAATCTTGGGGTGGATAGTTCAACTGGTAGAACGCACTTTTGCCCGTAAGGGACGCAGACTCAGGGTTATCGCTTCTAACGATCTCACCCCTTTGTCGCGAGATGTGGGTTCGAGTCCCATTCCACCCCCTCTAAAAGTTTTTAGTTGTTAGCGATTAGCTTTTAGCTTTTAGCTCTTAGCTTTTAGCTTTTAGCAATTGGCTTTTAGATGTTCAAATTCTCGGCAGGTGGCGAAATTGGTAAACGCGCTTGAAAAATAACCTTTATAGGATTACTTGTCTGCAAAGGCTGAACTGTAGAGGGTTATCTAAGGTCGGGTGACCATTGGTCTTGTAGGTTCGAGCCCTACCCTGCCGATTCCTTCTCTTTGGTCGAGGCGAAGGAAGTTCTCTTTAATTTTTTCCCTGACGGGACGGAGAATGTCATGTCTTATAAATTTTTATTCCAGAAACCCAAAGGTACTCCTCAGACTCAAGCGATCGCAGGTCGTGAAGCTGAAATGATTCAAGGGCGATCAGGTGGCTTTGCCTTTGATGCGGGTATCTGGCGCATGTTGCGTCGTTGCTTGCTGATTGGTACGGCTCAAAGCACCTACTACGCTGGCAAGCACGAACTGTCCGCCGATTTCATCAATACGGTGCAGAAATGCGTCGCTGAAGATGCCGATCGTGTGAAGAGCGAAATTCTCTATGCTAGCGATGGTCGTGCCGTGAATAACAGCGCTCCCATTCTGGCTCTAGTCTTGCTATCGATGGGTGACAGCCCAGCGGCGAAACGGAACTTCGTGGAAATCTTTCCGCAAGTTGTCCGCACGGGTAGCCACTTCTATGAATGGATGAACTACACCAAGTCCATGCGTGGTTTCGGTAAAGTTATTCGTGAAAGCGGTAAGGCATGGCTCTCCAATCCTGACACCAAGGCGCTTGCCTATCAATTGTTGAAGTACCAACAACGGCAAGGCTTCTCGCACCGTGATGCGTTGCGTTTGTTTCACGTGAAGCCTGAAACCGACGATCAACAAGCGCTCTATCAATGGGTGGTCAAGGGTTGGGATGAACTTCCTTCGCAGATTCCATCGGATGCGCTGGCGCAAATCTGGTGGTATGAATGGCTCAAGCGTCACCCTGACAAGACCCATGAAGCGATCGCGAAGGGTAAACTCACCCATGAAATGGCGGCTCCCATCGGACAGATGGATGTGCGTGCATGGCAGTTGCTCTTTAACGAAATGCCCATCGGCGCATTGCTGCGGAATCTTGGCTCTTTGACGGAACTTGGTGTCTTGACTGCGAAGAACAAGGATAACTTGAAGCATGTCGCCAATGTATTGAACAATCGCGAGCGTCTCAAGAAGGGACGCATTCACCCCATTGATATCTTGAAAGCTCTCAAGACCTATCAGTCGGGTGGTGCGCTCGGACGTAGCCAAAAGACTTGGCAACCAATTCCTCGCATTGTCGATATTCTGGAAACTGCTCTGGAAATGTCCTTCGATGCGATCGCGCCTACGGGTGCGACTTTCCTCCATGCGATCGATATCTCGGGTTCGATGTCTTACCACACCGTAAGTTCCATCGGCTTGACCTGCTGCGAAATCGCGGCAACGATGGCTTTGGCAACGGTGAAGGCGGAAACCAACTATGCGATCCGTGGATTTGCGACCGACTTCCGCGATTTGGGAATCACTAAAAAGGATTCCTTCACATCGGCAATGCAGAAAGCATCGAACCAAAACTTCGGTGGTACGGATGCATCGGTGGCGTACGATTGGGCGATTAAGAATAAGTTCTATGCGGATGTGTTCTGCTTCTGGACTGATTCGGAATCTTGGGCAGGTCGTCGTCATCCCAGTGAAGCCTTAGCAGAATATCGCCGCAAGGTGAACGCGAATGCGAAAGCAATCTATGTGACCTTGGCTCCTTCCAAGCTCTCGCTAGTCGATCCCAAAGACCCTAATTCTTGGGATATGGGAGGTTTCGATCCCGCCATGCCCCGTGCGATCCAAATGGTAGCAATGGGTGAAGTCTAAAAAAAGGAGTCGCGAAGCGACTCCTTTTTTATTAGGCAACTTCGGCTGGTTCCCTTTTTTCTAAGGAAAGCCCACCTGCACGAATTCCTTCCATTTCTTCTAATACTTGTAAGTATTTACCTGTAATAATTCTCGCGCCACGGCGATGGGTGAAATAGTTCCATCCCCATTGAATCATCACGATCAGCTTATTATCAAATTCAATTAGATAGTAAACATGGACAAATGTCCAGATAAACCATGCTAGCCAACCCTTCAGACGCAAGAACTTGAAGTCCACGACCGCTTCATGGCGACCGATTACGGCAAGACTGCCAAAATCCCAATACTTGAATTTTGCGGGTTCCTTTTTTTGCACTTTCGCCTCAATATGATGCGCGACATATTCTCCCTGCTGCATCGCCACAGGTGCAACTCCCGGAAGTGGGCGATCGCCTTGGTGGGGATAGTTTGCCAAATCACCAATCACATAGACATTAGGATAATTGGCGATCGATAGATCGGGCTGGACAACCACACGACCAACGCGATCTAGTTCCGCATTTAGGCGATCGCCTAATACTTTACCCATTGGTGAAGCCTTGACACCTGCCGCCCAGAGAATCGTTTGCGCTTGGATCTGCTCGACTTGTTCACCACATTTGAAGGTAACGATATGATCTTCAATATTCGTCACCATCGCACTAGTCTTAACTTCCACTCCCAACTTTATCAGAGATTCCTTTGCGGTTGCCGAGAGATCGGCATGGTATGGGGGCAATACGCGATCGGTTCCTTCTATCAAGATGATTCGCGCTTTCTTAGTATCGATATTCGTAAATTCACCGCTAAGAGTGCGATGGGCAAGTTCCGCTAAGGTTCCTGCGAGTTCTACACCCGTTGGCCCGCCACCGATAACCACGAAGTTCATCAATGCTTCTTTAAACTTAGGATCGTGGGTCTTTTCGGCAGCTTCAAAGGCGCTTAGGATACGGCGACGCATATTAATCGCATCTTCAATGGTTTTTAATCCAGGAGCTTGCTCTGACCATTGATCGTTACCAAAGTAATGGTGACTGACTCCTGTGGCAACGATCAGCGAATCATAGTTTATGTCTATGTGATTTTTTAATTTAACTACCTGCGCTTGGGGATCAATATCTAGCACTTCGCCCATCACGACGCTGGTATTTTTGTTTTCGGCGAGGACTGCCCGCAATGGTGAGGCGATATCGGCGGGGGAGAGGCTGCCTGTGGCGACTTGGTAAAGTAGGGGCTGGAAGAGGTGAAAGTTACGCTTGTCGATGAGGGTGACTTTGAGGGGAACCTTTGATTTGCCTAGTTTTTGGGCGGCATATAGTCCCCCAAAACCGCCGCCAATAATAACAACATGATGGGGTGCGCTTTCATTTTGAGTACTTAGAGACATGGCAAGTTTTAAGTTGGGTGTGATGTTTTTGCTGGTGGCATCTTTTAAAAGTTATTATATATGTAAATAAAAATATCTTTTTGTGTCTTTTTGTTCTGGAATGCTAATGTTTAGATTAGTAATCCCAAATACTCGTTATGAATGTGTCGGATAAACTACGATCACTAACCTATAGCTTAGATATCCAAATGGTTGGGATGTATTTTTGGTGTGGGAATTTTGTAATTCAGTTTGGTGGTACTGAGGTGGATGATGAGCCTTTTTATTATCCTTTTGTAGTTCCTACGTTTATTGGATTCGGGTTTGTACTTCCCAATTATTTTTCGTGGCATACTCCGTTTGATCAGTTAAAAAACATAATAGTGTGATGGCTGTCTATAATCCTGCGAATGATAGAATCGTTACGGCTTATCAGTTAGACTGAGATTTGCAACGTAAAGTACAAAAAACTATGGTTACTGTACCTTCTCAATACCGTTTGCCAACTGCGGAAGACCTACCCGATTCCGATGAAACACCTGTGGATAATGAACTCCAAAATGACATTCCTAATCTTCTATTGAATCTATTGCGAGAAATTTGGAGCGATCGCTCTGATTGGTTTTGGGGTGTGGATATGGGAGTATATTACGAACCAAATATTGAGGAGCCAACTAAATCGAAGGCAATCGTTCCCGATGGATTTCTCGCTCTGGGTGTACCGAAGCAAACTGGTGAAGGTGGACGCTTGAGCTATGTGGTTTGGCAGGAAAAAGTAATGCCAATTCTGGCTTTGGAAGTTGTTTCTAAAAAATACAATGGGGAATACGACACGAAGTTATCCAAGTATGCAGAAATAGGCATCCTCTACTATGTGGTGTACAATTCCACGTCTGGTCGCCGATTGTATAAGGATCATCAATCTTTAGAGGTGTACAAGTTAGTCGATGGAAAATATCAACTTTTGCCTGCGGTGACGCTTTTGCCAGAGTGTGGGAAGATGGTATGGATTCCTGAGATTGGTTTGGGAATTGGTTGTGAACAGGGTATTTACGATGGTTGGCAACGCGAATGGGTCTATTGGTACGATCGCTCAGGTAAGAGATATCTCACTGCTCAAGAACTTACGAACCTAGAGCGTCAGGCTAGACTTGAAGCTGAGGCATTATTACAAAAGTATCGCGATCGCTTCGGTGATATCTCTGAATAATTAAAAAGGCGATCAACTATTTTGCTAGGGGGATGTTTTTTGTAAAACAAGATAAGTTGTTTAATATAGCCCTATTTAGCGAATGTCTACCCCTTACTCAAGAGGATTTATATGCAATCTAAATTTTTTTGCTATAGATATGGATCTTAAGCAATATAGTTATTGCCGCCCCAGTCTCATCAGGAGCAAGATTTAGTGTGTATGATAATGAACGAAATCTAACTGTCTGAAGTTGTAATTCATGAAAGAAGTTCGCCTTACAGATCTTGACGAACTAGCTCTTAAAGTAAGAGATAGAACAGCACGGTCTTATATCTTGGAAGCGATAGACGCATATCGAGGAGGTGCATACCGTTCAGCAATAGTATCCACTTGGATTGCTGTTACTTTTGATGTGATATCAAAAATAAGAGAGTTATCAAATCAAGGTGATCCAATGGCACAAGATTTTATAAATAAATTGGATCAAGCTATTGCAGCTAAACAGATTAGACAACTTCAAAACATTGAAGAAGATTTACTGAAAACAGCAACTATCGATTTCGAGTTTTTGTCAGATCAGGAGCAGGTTGACATTACTCGATTAAAAGATGATCGTAATCTTTGCGCTCACCCCGCATTTGTATCCGAAGAAATGCTCTTTGAACCTGAGCCAGAAAGGGTTCGGATGCACATAGTACATGTTGTTAAACATCTTTTACAGCATCAGCCTGTACAAGGTAAAAGTGCAATTGCAAGAATTGTAAGAGATATAAAAACAACCTCATTCCCTCCTACATTAGACGCAGCCTGTATCTTTTTAAACTCTAGGTATTTTGATCGTGCAAAAAGGTCGTTGACTGAGAATCTTCTATTCCTGCTCTTAAAGGCAATACTGCGTGGAGATGTCCCTGATTTACCATTGACGTATGCAAGACAGATTCTCTTGACTTTACAAGCTATTTCTAATCGACATCCCGACATCTACGAAGAACGGATGAAGGCAAAACTGTTGACTATTATTGAATCTTTAGACGAAGGCTGTCTGCCTAATGTTTTTCGATTACTTGGAGCTGATCCACGATGTTGGAATTGGTTAGATGAATCTGCTAAAATTCACTTAAAAGAAGTAACTCAAGTAAGTCTTAATAAGCCTAGTATTCGCAATTCAGTTTTTGAAGCCATTTTAGTAAACGATCTAAAGCCAATCATTATTGAGGGATTTAATGAGCTTTCTTCAGAAATACAAATAAGTGTAATCAAAGCAACACCACAACCCGAATTTGCTACTCAAGCCATCGCTTTATATTCAAAAGCTAGCGACTATCGAGGTGCAGAGAGATTAGGCGAGTCATTGATTTTTCCAATGGCTAACTGCTTCTCTGTAGCTAATATCCAAGACATTCTTAGGGTTGTAGAGAAAAATAGTCAGATATATGATGCTACTGGTACACCAGCAATTCTCGAGGAACTTTTTGAAAAAAACAAACAATATCTCCCAGATCTCCGTGAAAGTTGGAAATCACTTTTTGTGTTTCTTCATTCCCAATATTCATGGTTATATAACAAATCAGAAGATTCTGAAGTTTTGAAAGAAACTGGCTGGGAAAACTTGGCGAATCGACTTAAAGCCGCAGGAGTGAACTTATCTCCAGAATAAGAATTAAGCAGCCAATGTCAGCACGATCACTGATCTTGTAGTGTGATCGCGTAGGGTTAGTTGTTAGAGTCGAGGTTGGGTATTACCCCAAGCCCCTCTCCTACAGATCCGTGCTTGCAACTTTCACTGCACACGGCTCCCAGATATAAGAGGGAATTACCCCATGCTCATGTGCAGATACTGGTGACAGGAATGATGTATTGCTACAAGATTTTTTGTTGTCCAGTTATCGTGATTTCCATCTAGATGATGTAAATGCACTTTTTCTTCTCCGATGAAATTGAGTCCGCAGAAGTTACATGAATGGTTTTGCCGTTTTAGGGCTTTAGAGGTCGTACTGTTATAGAGCTTGCTGTTACGTTCGCTCCAATAAACTAAGTCTCCGTCATAGGGAGATTTAGTTCCAGTGACATTGTTGTATCTATTTTCGGAGTAAGGAACCACTGGAAAAGCTTTTTTAATAAGTTTTGTAACTGAGAGCTTATCTAAATTTGCTTCCTTGTTAAATACCTTCCATGCTCTGTGATTGATATGCCAAAGTGAATTCCTTGACCCATCCATCTTGCAGTATTTATGGTACTCTCTCCAACCTCTAACCAGAGGGGCTAATTTCTCAGCCTTGACTTTGGCTCCATAGTTCGAGTTATTAACAATGAATTTTACCTTCTTACGAAAAGCTTTGAAGTTGTCCACGGACGGGACACATCGAAACTTTCCGTTGTTTCGCACTTTGAAATGCCAACCAAGGGATATGTCCGTCGCAATCTTGCCCATATTGATACCCTAATTGCCGCAGGGGCAAAGCTATCGGAATTGAAGAAGAATCTCTATCGGAACTTGCTGGTCGTCAGTGAAGTATATCGGCAACAACAATTGATGTACGAGCAAGGTTGTCATCGCATAGACGACCGCATCGTCAGTATTACTCAACCTCATGTACGTCCGATCGTCAGAGGTAAGTCAGGAACACCCGTGGAGTTTGGCGCTAAACTCTCGGTTAGTTGTGTGGATGACCATGCATTTCTCGACCATCTCAGTTGGGATAATACCAATTCCCAAAAGTGTGGCTACACTTTTGGGAATTGAAAACTAAACCCAGTAAGGGTTTTAAAATCACAAAATGGCTACGCCATTTTGTGATTTGGTATAACTTCAATGAATCGGGGGATTTGCAGTAGCAAGTAGAATTGTTTAAATCTCGCTTTGGATATTATCCTGAAGTGGTTTACGTTGACCAGATTTATCGCACTCGCAGCAATCGCGCCTATTGCCGAAATCTGGGTATTTGGATTACGGCTCTACCTTGGGCAGACCTGTACCCGATGATTTGGCGGCTATTTGCAAGCAAACTCTCGAAGATGCTAAGGTTCGCAATCAAACTGAAGGTAAGTTTGGGCAGGCTAAACGACGGTTTAGCTTAAATCGTGTCATGACCAAGTTAGCAAATACTTCGGAAACAGCGATCGCTATCACTTTCTTGGTGATGAATTTGGAATCGCTGCTCAAGTGGCTTGTTTTTTTCGGTTTTTCTTGGTTTATGTTTTGCTGGCAACTCTTTGTTCTTCCCTCTCGGAAACTGCTCTTTAACTTTAATTCTTTTTCTTGGCAATTTCCTAGTAGACATTCAAAGTATTATCCCCTTCCTCTTTGCCCACTACTTTCCGCTTAGTCACTTTTTTCGGCAAGCCCTATTTAAGAACGTTATTATTTTGGGGATAGAACTGCTTGAGGAGCAAACCCAAACGATAAGACCATGCTCTCTCATCATGACCTCCTTCCCTATCCTCATACTTAAATAGATCCCTACCAAGTACGTACCCATAGTCCTTTTCTAGGATTTCTAGCATCCTGCGTGCCCATTTAGTTGCTTGCTGCTCAATGACGAAATTATGGAAGCCACCCGAACGTTTAGTTCCCCAATCAATCCATAGACGGGGACGATATTGATTATCTTTACGAAGATATTTCCCAACAGCCACCATCAATGGAGAACTAGGCAGATTAAAAACACCGCCCACCCAAAATGAGGGAGAGAGCGCACCGATATTACCAAAGTGATTGGAGTGAATCGCGCCTGTATAAAAAGCTGCCAATCCACCATGGGAGGAACCGAGAATAGTCGTAGAACTGCGATCGCTAATAGTTTTGTAATTAACGTCAATAAAAGATTTAAGCCGTACCATGTAATTAGCATATTCTGGTAGCCCACCACCTTCCTTTTTAAAGGGAGTAGAAAACTCTTCTACATGTAGATATTCGTAGGAGCGATTAAGAGGATGAACCGCCACGACAATTACAGGCTCTATTTCTTGCTTACTGTATAAACTTCTCATTACATTCGGGACATCCCATGAATAAGGACTCAATCCTCCTGCCCAGAAAGCAGTATTGCCATCATTCATATACAGTACGGAATAATCGCGATTATCCCCATAGGTACGCGGTAAAAAGACATGGACTTTACGGGGGCGATCGCTTTTAGGATCTAACTGTAAAGCATCGTAAGTATGAAAATAACCACTTTCATCACCTTCATCATGATAGTAAGCCTTCTGTCCACCTAGATTAAATGCATGAGCCATGGGTATGTATACATTAAGAAGATGAGCTAAAAAAATGAAGAGAGAACCGCTCTCTAAATGCTAAGAATACCGATGCCCCAGAAATTAAACTTAGAATATAGCAGAAATAGAATTTCTGCAATAATGACTTAAAATTCCCATTCTTCCTTAGGATTGATACCAAAGCTCAAAATGGCTACGACATTTTGAGCTTTGGTATTAGTGATTCTTTAGTAAAAATGGCTTTGCCATTTTTACTAAAGAATCCTAAGCAGAAACTACGGAAGCGAACTCTTGTGACTCGTTAATTTGGTTGAGAACTGGCGCATTCTCTAATGTCGAATCATTGTCAAAGCGGTGTTTTTGTAGATCCAGTGCAGCTTTAATCAAACCTTGGAACAATGGGTGGGGACGGCTGGGACGCGATTGGAACTCAGGATGGAACTGAGAGGCAATGAAGTAAGGATGGCTCGGAAGTTCGATCGCTTCAACTAATCTGCCATCGGGAGAAGTTCCGCTAATTACATAGCCCGATTCAATAAACAGCGATCGGTAAGCATTGTTGAATTCATAGCGATGGCGATGGCGTTCGTAGATGACCGATTCGTTATAAAGCTGATGTACGAGCGTATTCGGCACAAGACGACAGGCATACAAACCTAAGCGCATCGTACCACCAAGATTTACCACATCTTGCTGTTCTGGGAGAAGGTGAATGACGGGATTCTGAGATTCTGGGGCAAATTCGGCGCTATTGGCATCGCTTAGTTTTCCTACATTTCTTGCCCAATCAATGACCGCGCATTGCATTCCCAGACATAGCCCTAAAAATGGAATCTGGCGATCGCGTGCATACTGTACTGCCGCGACTTTACCATCGACTCCCCGATGACCAAACCCTCCAGGAACAACGATCGCATGGACATCCTTGAGGAATTTATCAGCACCATAGGCTTCGATATCTTCAGAGTTAATCCATCGGATATTAACATTACTATTAACGGCGATCGCCCCATGTTTGAGGGCTTCGATCACCGATAAGTAGGCATCGGTTAACCGAACATATTTGCCAACGATCGCCACTTCGATATGATGCTCGGAACGGTAAAGACGCTCCACAAGGGTTTGCCAACTGCGGAGATCGGGCTGGCGCTGTTGCATCCCTAGCAAACGCAATACCTGCTCAGCCAAGCCTTCACGTTCCATTGCTAAGGGCACTTCGTAGATGCTCTTCACATCTTGTCCTGTAATCACACACTCAGGCAAGACATTACAAAATTCGGAAATTTTGTCCTTGATATTTTGTGGTAAAGGACGATCGCTACGACAGACCAAGATATCGGGCTGAATCCCCACGGATTGCAATTCCTTAACCGAATGTTGGGTGGGCTTGGTCTTCATTTCACCTGCGGAGGCAATCCAAGGCATGAGCGTAACATGCATATACACCACGTTTTGTCGTCCCACATCTTTCCGAAACTGGCGAATAGCCTCGATAAAGGGTAAGGACTCAATATCACCAACCGTACCGCCAATTTCGACAATAACGAGATCGGGATTGCCATTTTTCGCAACCCGATGGATGCGTTCCTTAATCTCGTTGGTGATATGAGGGATCACCTGTACGGTTCCGCCCTGATAATCACCACGACGTTCTTTATTGATCACGCCTTGATAAATTGCGCCAGTGGTGACATTACTCAGCTTTGACATTGAGGTATCGGTAAATCGCTCGTAATGTCCCAGATCGAGATCGGTCTCCGCGCCATCTTCGGTGACAAAAACTTCCCCATGCTGAAACGGACTCATCGTACCGGGGTCAACGTTAATATAGGGGTCGAGTTTCAAAATCGCGATTGAATAATCCCTTGATTTAAGTAATCGTCCCAAACTTGCGGCCACGATTCCCTTCCCAATACTAGAGACAACTCCGCCAGTCACAAAGATATACTTAGCCATAAAATTTCGTTATTAGGATGCATTGGCTTATCACTTTGTAAACCATGCTTAACAAAGTGATTATATAGCAGTTGCTAGCTACCGCATAAAACCCCGCCAGCCTTGAATTTTGGTTTAGAAAAATTCTATGTTATACCAATTTCCAAAATGGCAACGCCATTTTGGAAATTGGTATTATTTCTCGGTCATTCTCCATACTCCATCCCATTCATTTTCAGGAGGATTGAGCAAGAAATGCTGACAACGGGTAATGTGAATATTGGCAGCTTTGTTGTGATGATCGAGTTCTAGAACTTCAGCAAACTCGGCTACAGCTTTACTAAACTTGCGGGCAAGGTAATGCTCTCGCCCAGCATGGTAATGCTCGATAATCCGATGTTGAACTTCCTTGAGGGGATCGGATTTCAATCCGATTAATTCATAAACACTCACGGGTTGATTTTTACCTTTGACTTGAATGCGATCTAGTTCGCGTACCCAGAGGCGATCGCCACAGAGCTTATAGGTCGACTCACTAATGATGGCATCCGTACCATACTGCTTGCTAGCCCCTTCAAGCCTCGAACCAAGATTGACACCATCACCGATCGCCGTAAACTCCATCCGCCTTGTAGAGCCAATATTGCCACTGATGACGGTATCGGAGTTAATCCCGATCCCGATTTTAATCGTTGCCATATCGAGTTCTTTTTGATTTTGGGGCTTGAGTTTTTCGATGCGTTTGATATTGAACTCTTGCAAGCGATCGCGCATATCAAGAGCCGTCTGCACAGCCATCCACGCATGATCGGGAATCGGCAAGGGCGAGCCAAACACCGCCATGATCGCATCACCAATATATTTATCAAGCGTACCTTTGTAATTAAAGACCGCTTCCACCATGGTTTCAAAATATTCGTTCAGCATCATGACCACATCTTCGGCGGCAAGTGACTCGGTAAGGGTGGTGTAGCTGCGAATATCAGAGAAGAGGACGGAAACTTCTTTGCGATCGCCACCCATCTTGGCATCACCACCTGCTAAAAGCTGCTCCGCTAATTCTTGGGTCATGTAGCGATACATCGTGCTCTTCAGTCGTTTTTCTTGGCTAATGTCCTCCATCACGACGAGAGCGCCACGTACGCCTTCTCCTTCATCACCCTCGGACATAGTATTAATGGAGATATTAATACTATGCTGCTCGCCATCGGTAGAGCGCAGCGTCTGATCGGGATAATACTGCTTGCGACTCTTTTCATCGCTACCTTCCAAGCTGGTGTCAAACCATTTTGTGAAATTTGCAGTTTCGATATTAATCAACTCGTAAACCGATTTACCCTCTAACAAGGTATCGTCAACGCCCAGCAGGTCATAGGCTCTTTCGTTGGCGGCGATAATTTTGCCATGTTTGTCGGTGGAGATCACCCCATCGGATAGGCTTCGCAAAATATCTTTTTGCATTTGCTGTTCTTGCTTCACTTTCGCGAATAGCTTCGCATTTTCGAGGGCAACCCCCGCTTGCACATTAAAGACCTTCATAAAGTCTTCGTCATTACTATTGAAGCTTGCTTTGAAGCGTTCGGGAGGGGCTGGCCAGATTGTGGGATCGTATTCGGGAAATTCACCACGCTGCACTTTGTTAACCAGTTGCGTCACACCAATCAATTCTTTGTTAGAGTTAAAAACTGGCATACAGAGCAAGCTACAGGTACGATAACCATTGGCTTGGTCGAATTTTTTGGAGTTATCGGCATCGGGATGATCGTACAGATCGAAGGGAATATTGAGAACTTCGCCCGTAATAGCTACCCTACCCGCAAAACCAACACCCATCGGTACACGCAATTCTTTAGTTGTGCCATCCTGATTGACGATCTGCGTCCAGAGATCATTGCGATCGCGATCAATTAACCAGAGCGTACTGCGATCGGCATTCATCAGCAGTTTAGCTTCGTCCATTACCTTTTTTAGGGTGGTCTCTAGGTCTAAACTTTGTCCGAGAGACATCGCCGCTTTCATCAGTGCATCGGCAGCCCGTTGTTTTTGGGCGGCCGAATAAAAAGCCTGAGAACTCTCTAAAATCAAGCGCATCGATGGCGCAAACTGAGCAAAAAGAGCCTGATCTTCTTCGGTAAACCCAATATTGTCAACACGTTCTTCAAGGGGCAGTGAATGATCGGTGACCTGTAATTTATTAATGAGCTGAACGACGGCAACTAATTGATCGTTATCGTTCAGCAGGGGCATAGCGAGCATTGAGTAAGTACGATAACCCGTTCGCTCAAACTGCTTTTTAGCCTGAGCCGAGCGGGGATCGTCAAAAAAATCGAAGGGGATATTAACGATCTGACCGTAGGTAGCTACTTCGCCCGCAATACTCGTTGGCTCGGTGGAAATGCGAATCTCAATGTTTTTACCTTTTTCATCGGTAACATTTGACCAAAGCTGATTTTTATCGGCATCTAACAAAAAAATTGTGGTGCGGTCTGCGGATAATAATTCGCCGATTTTGCCCCGAATCGCCTGTAGCATTTCATCAAGAATCACATCAAAATCGGTGTTGAGCATACCGAGAGTTTGATTGACAATCCGCAACCTTTGCTCGACATCGTTCACCACCTGACTAAACTTTTCGGGAGTGAGGGGGGCGAGTACGGAGGCAAAATTACCGCCTTTGGTTACGGTTAAAGCACTAGAGCTAGGCTCTGAAGCTTCTTGAAAATTTGATAAAGCTGGGTGGGTGTTGTGCTTAGCAGAAGGAAGTTCGCTGGAAGATTCGATCTCTGCAATCACATCAATCGTAGCGTTCGTATCTATAGATGGTATGCGAGAAGGGGATGATGGTGTCATATCAGCACTAAGATTTGCGGTTAGTCCCAACTTTTAAGAGCCTTGATGCCTATCCAAGTACTCTTGTTCCTGCAAGGTTATGCATGAGCTTAGGCAATGCCAATTTTAGGCAAATCGAAAGAGATATCTTAGCATCCCTAAGATTCCGATCGCAAACCCAGAAAGTATAGATGGAGCAAATTACCGCCTCAGATTTAGGTTTCGAGGCTATCGCAACGTCAGGGTTGCTTAGGATATAAAACCATAAACCCCCAAAGATGGGTGGCGGCGCTTTGCGCCGCCACTCATCTTTGGGGGTTTGATTCGTCCTAGCTATCTCTTAGGTTGCAATAGTATCTTGCTTAAGTCGATCGGGTACGATCCGCGATTGAATCATGCTTAGTAGGCGATCGCTCACGGATTCGATCGCTTCTGAGGCATCGACCATAATCGAAATATCTGCTTGAGCGTAGCGATCGCGCCTTTGCTCGTAGATATCGGTCAGCTTTTGAAGCGGATTTTCAGTTTGCAATAGGGGACGATGTTCAGATTCAGCTTTAAGCCGTTCGTGCAGAACATCGACGGGGACATCGATCCAAACGACAATCCCATCATGGAGGTGCGACCAATTGAGCGATCGCAGGACAATCCCCCCACCTGTTGCCACAACAAGACGGGTATAGGACGAGACTTGCGATAGCACCTGTTGTTCGAGATCGCGAAATAGCTCTTCCCCATCATGGGTAAAAATATCCGTTATTGACTTGCCTGCACATTGTTCGATTAAGGGATCGGTATCGACAAAGTTGTAGCCTAGCTTCTGCGCT
The DNA here is from genome assembly GCF_006861605.1 of Pseudanabaena sp. UWO310. Taxonomy (NCBI): domain Bacteria; kingdom Bacillati; phylum Cyanobacteriota; class Cyanophyceae; order Pseudanabaenales; family Pseudanabaenaceae; genus Pseudanabaena; species Pseudanabaena sp. UWO310. The sequence continues at coordinate 26,697 of NZ_SELU01000039.1, forward strand.
AAAAGTTTACCTATGGTACTTTTGCCTGCACCCATCATACCAACCAAAAAAATATTCGTTCCGTTGAGCATTTGCCTATATCTTAAAAATTCGTAAAAGCTAAGAACAGTAGGTGTCGTTCCTAACCATAGTGACTAAAGCAATGTTCTCACAGCATTAGGGCTTCTCAGTCACCAAATATTGATGAACTTGTCAGTTGTAGCTATAGCCATTGTGGTTAAGAAACCAAACCCAAAATAGAGTTGCGGCGCGAAGCGCCGCAACTCTATTTTGGGTTTTGGTTTTGTCACGATATAAATTGGCAAGTACTTCTACTTTTTCGGTCTGAGGGGCTGAGATTGCTATAAAATTTGTATTGCCATCTTGAGGTTTATAGTAAAATCAGTTCCTTTCTGAGTAAATGTGAGGATGTAATAGAAGAATGCCCTATGCATAGGGAGTTATGAGCGAATCATAAGGGAATCGCAGCCTCACATTCCCCGTCGGGAACTTATACGGTGGATTTCATTTTGACGATCGCCAAAATGAAAAGTCAGAAACCTGATTGAGATTAATTTTGGGCTTGCCAATGAGCTTGCAGCCATCGAAAAACCGCTATAAGTCTAAGATATTTAACTAAGATATTTAAAATTTAATTTTGAAGAGTACGTTGTGAATGCTGAACTATCGCACATTCTTGTCCCACAAAAGTTTCCCCAAAAAATGGCTGTTAGGTTTAGGGATTATCAGTGTTGCGGCGATCGCCAATGCGCTGTTTTCGCTAGAACATGATTGGCATCTTCTGAGCATCACCACGATGATGGTGGGCGGAACGCTTTTGTTTACAAATGTGCGCAAGAGTTTTGCTGCGACGAACGAGCAATCTCAAGTTATTGATCGCAGTTTTTTATTTAAAGAACTAGAACAAATTCAAAAAGCGATCGCTAAAATTGCCAATCCGAGCGAGCGGGAGTCGCTTGATGCCCAAGCTCGTCAAATTTCTAGCAATCTCCAAAAAAATCATTTTCGGATCGTCATTTTTGGCACGGGTTCGGCGGGTAAAACTTCTGTACTTAATGCCCTAATGGGGCGAAAGCTAGGCAAGACTGGAGCCGAGATCGGGACAACCACAAACCGTCAAGAATATACCTATCAGGGGATCGACTTTTCTCCTGTTGGTATCAATCCGATCCATAGCGATCGCCATTTGGAATCAAAGCTTAAGCGCCAAATTTCACTCCTCGATACCTCTGGTACGCAGGAAATGGGGGCAATGGGTCAGCAGCGAGAATTGGAGTCGCGACAAATAGCTCGAAATGCGGACTTGATGGTATTTGTCACCGCAGGTGATTTGACTAATAGTGAATATCGCGACCTCGAAGATCTTACGGGTTTGGGTAAAAGGGTAATCCTAGTATTTAATAAGACGGATTTATATTTACCTAGCGATCGCGAAGGCATCCTCAAGAAGCTCAAGCAGCGCACCGCCGCATTTTTGGCAGAAATGGATATTGTGGCGGTCTCTGCTCAACCGAGTCCGATCAAAGTCCGTCAATATAGCTCAGCCCATGCCAATTCGCCAGCCCATATATCAGCGCATAACGAAGTCGCAAAGGAATGGTGGGAAGAGCTTCCGCCCGATGTCAGTGCTTTGAAAGAACGCATCGAATCAATTCTGTCTAACGAGTGGGAGGATTTGCTGATCTCCAATACCCATCAGCAAATCGTAAGTTTGTGGCAAGCAATCAATGGTGCGATCGCGCAAGAACGTCGCCAAGATGCAACTACGATTATCAATCGCTATCAATTCATCGCCGCCACAACGGTTTTTGCCAACCCAATTCCCGCGATTGATCTCCTTGCGGGAGCCGCCATCAATACCCAAATGTTGATCGATCTTGCCAAAACCTACGATCGCCCCTTAAATTTCAAACAGGCTCAGCAGTACGCAATGACGATCGCTCAACAGCTATTGCAGCTCGGCTGTATAGAAATTGCTACTTCTGCGATCGCCTCTTGTTTTAAGGTCAATGCGGTCACCTATGCGATCGGTGGTTCAGTGCAAGCGGTTACTGCGGCCTACTTAACCCATATTGGCGGCATGAGCTTTGTGGCATATTTAGAGCAGCCTGAAATGCCATCCGACCTACGTAAATCTCCCATCTCGCTCGATAACCTGCAACAAATATGTCAAAGAACATTTCAGGCATTTCAAAGTGATCGTTTTGTGATGGATTTTGTAACAAATATTATTTCCCGTCGGGTAGCTGCCAACTAAAACACAACCAACTTAATGTAGCTATAGGACAAATCAAACCCCAAGAATTGACTGGCGGCGCAAAGCGCCGCCAGTCAATTCTTGGGGTTTATATCCTAGTACAACGACAGCTATAAAACCAAAAGAGACAGCGCATAGCGCTGTCTCTTTTGGTTTTACACGCAGTGGTAGAAATTACAAGTCGCCACTATTGGCGGATAGCAAAAAGATAATGACGGGACCAGAGATAACAATTAGAGCTAAGCAGGTCAATTGAAAAATTAGCTGAAAATTAATGCTGGAGAATAGGGAAGTTACGAAGTCCATAGCAGTTTTCTTAAATATGATTAATAAATCAAACAAAATTCTAGAGATATTCTAGCAAGCATCGCTACTCAAAAAATCTTTAAAACCTAGAAAATTAGATAGGACGACCTCACTCCCCCGCTTCATTTTCTGGATTTTTGGCAAACCAAAAATCGGTTTTAATAAAGAAGCGCTATCATTTGAAATACAATCACACTACATTCATAATTGGTAAGAGTTATACCTGTGCGCTATCGAATTTGGTTGCTGGCAATACTTGCATCTGTTAGCGTTGGAGCCTCTCCCCTCCGCGCCCAAGCTCTTCTGCCCCACACGACAAGAATCAATTTTGGCAATTTAGAAGAGCAAGCGCTCAACTTGGCAAGAGAAGCTGCCCAACTTGCTCAATTTGAGCAGTATGATTTGGCTTTACCTCGCGCCCGCTTAGCCGCGCAATTAGCTCCAAAAGCTTTTCAAACCCAAGGAATTCTCGGCAGTATCTATCTGCGTAAGGAGCAATATGCTGAGGCGATCGCTGCTCTGAATATGGCAAACGATCTCAAAAAAGACGAACCCACAATTCTATTTAGTCTAGGGGCAGCCTACCTTCGCAATAAGAACTATCCCGAAGCTATTAGCAATCTGAAAAAAGGACTATCCCTAGAACCCAAAGCAGCCACGGCGATGTTCGATCTAGGCAACGCTTACTTCTTAACCAAGCGTTATGATGAAGCGGTATCAATCTATAACGATGTATTAAACCTCGATACCAAGTTTTGGGCCGCAACAAATAACATTGGTTTAGTCGAGTATGAAAGGGGCAATGTCGATCAGGCGATCGCCAAATGGCAAAACTCCCTCAAGCAAGCGGAAAAAGTTGAGTTTCTCGCTGCCGAACCAACCCTTGCTCTAGCTACGGCTTTTTATCGTAAGGGCGATCGCGATAAGGCTTTACAATTGGCAGTCGAAGCAATGAAAATCGACCCTCGCTACGGCAAAGTCTCTTATCTCGTCGAAAATCTTTGGGGCGATCGTCTAGTTGCCGATGTACAGTTAGTCCTATCCCAGCCACAAGTTAAACAAATTTTAGATGAGAGTGATCTTTCTACTCGTCAAGTCCCTAAAATTCGTCGCAGATAAACAACAAAAATCAAGCCCAATAGAGAGTTGCGGCGCTTCGCGCCGCAACTCTCTATTGGGCTTTTTGTCCTGACTTAAGTGGCTATAGCTATAAAACCCAAGAAGAGAAGGTTGGCGCTTGCGCCAACCTTCTCTTCTTGGGTTTTATTTTTATCCTAACGCGAGTAGCTATAGCTTTTTGCTAGCTAAGGCTAAGGTAGGGAAATTAGTTCTTTCAGCAAAAACTTGAGCATTCTTTTCAAGGGCAAATTGCTCGTGAGCCATCCGCATTTGGGAATTGATAGCAACGGTGGTGGCATCGTAGAAATTGGTTGCGAGCTTAGGATAAGCACCGATCGCAATAATCGGCACTAGGAAGCAAACGGCAATAAATACCTCACGAGGTCTAGCATCGCTAAAGTCGGCTTCGCTAGGCAAAACACAACTTGTACCAAAACAAACTACATCTTGATGCCCCTGTGCTCTGAGACTGATATCGGAAATATCACAGCTAGGATTGATGTCACAGGTGGGATTAGCATCGGAAGCGTAGAAAATCTGCCGCAACATCGAAAGTAAATAGATCGGCGTGAGGATTACACCCACAGCAGCCAAAAATACGGTTACTGTGCGGAAAGTCGAGCTGTAAGCATCACTGGAAGTCATACCAACAAAAATCGATATTTCACTAGCAAATCCACTCATACCAGGCAGGGCAAGCGATGCTAACGCGCCAACGGTAAACAAAGCAAATACCTTAGGCATCACCTTACCGATATAGCCCATCTCCGTCATTAACATCGTATGGGTGCGATCGTAGGTTACGCCAGCAAGGAAGAACAAGACTGAGGCAATTAACCCGTGGGAGAGCATCTGCAACATCGCGCCACTAATCCCTAAGTCAGTGAATGAGGCAATGCCGATCAAGACAAACCCCATATGGGAAACTGAAGAAAAAGCAAGGCGGCGCTTCATATTAGTTTGAGCAAAAGAATTCACCGCACCGTAAACGATATTAATTACCCCCAGCATTGCCAAAACAGGCGCAAAATAAACATGGGCATGGTCAAGCAATCCCATGTTTAGGCGAATTAAACCATATCCTCCCATTTTTAATAAAACACCTGCCAAAATCATCGATACAGGTGACGATGCTTCGCCATGGGCATCGGGCAACCAAGTATGTAGAGGAAAAATAGCAAGCTTCACACCAAAGGCTATTAACAAACCTGCATAGAGAGGAAGCTCTAGGGCAAGAGGGAAATCCTTCAGGGCTAGTTCGGTCATATCAAAGGTTAGGTTATTGCCATAGAGCGCCATCGCCAAACCTGCGACCAGAATAAAAATAGATGCGGCTGCCGTATAAAGCAAAAATTTAGTAGCGGCATACTGGCGTTTTTGACCTCCCCAGATTGAAACGAGCAGATAGACTGGAATCAGCTCTACTTCCCACATGATGAAGAAAAGGAGTAAATCTTGGGCAACGAATACGCCGATCTGGGCAGAGTAAAGCACCAACATGAGGAAGTAAAAAAGACGAGGCTTAATATTAACTTGCCATGCGGCGAAAATAGAAAGTGTGGTAACGAGTCCAGCAAGTAAAACTAGAGGTGCAGATATACCATCGACTGAAACTGCCCAACTAAGTCCTAGTTGGGGTATCCAAGTGTACTTTTCCGCGAGTTGAAATGTCGCGTGGCTCGGATCGTAGTTTTTCCAGAAGGCATAGCACATTAAAGTGAAATCGGCGATGCCTACACCTAATGCATACCAACGTACGGTTTTACCTTCCTTATCGGGGAGTACGGGTATAAGTAGGGAAGCTACGAGCGGCAGCAGGACAATCGCGGTAAGCCAAGGAAATTGGTCTAATGTCATGTCAATGAGAATAAATACTTACCAAGGAGAATGTTAAGCATTGTACTAAACTTTACAAAGTTTTAAGCATGATTCTTTTCGATGCCTATCATCACAATAACTAAAATATGTCCCCAAAACCTTCCTCTAAAGATGATTGGCGGCGCAAAGCGCCGCCAATCATCTTTAGGGTTTTATGTCCTAACCAAGCCTTACGAAGATGAGCGATCTCTAAAGGCTAACTATCTCCTTCTGGGACGACGCGCCGATCGCTTAATTGGTGGTTCATCCTCGTAGGGCTTTTCATAGGTATTTCCGTAGGACTTCGAGCGATCGCCAAAACCATCAGGGGAATTATCCTTATCCCAATCGTCAAAACCATCCACATCACCTTTGTAGACATTTCTGGGTGGATCTAAAGGCTCAGCATAGGGATCGGTATAAGGGGCTTGATAAGAATCCTGATAAGAGCGATCGAAATTACTATCTCGCTCAAAATTAAAATCTTGAGGTGGACGCGATTTTGTCCTTGGGCGGCGTTTAGGTTTAGGGCGAGGGGCGCTGGCGCTATATTCGTCTTCATAGGCAGAGCGCTCCTGACGGCTTTGATAGAGTTGCGTTGCTTGCTGCCCTGCCTTGTTGAAAAGCTTGCCTAATTTTTCATCGATCGCAAAGCCTTTGCGGGTTTGAATGGAAATCGTGCCACTAATGCGATCGTGAAAAGCTTGGCGCTTCTCATTATCGACGATCGCAAAGGCTGCATCGGCAACAAAGGGAATCCACGCAAAAACAATGAGGGTCGAAGTAATCGTTTTAATCAGAAAAATGGAGCAAATAAAGACAAATATCTCGCGCTTCATAAATGCACCGAGTCCAGCCGTTTTGCCATATTCCGCATCAATCACGCGAATGCTGATCAGCCACCTCCCAAAGCTCTGCCCCTGTGCCCGTGCAGCAATAAATACGCGAAAGACAAACCATGTTGAGATAAATATAAATAGATGCAGAGGATTAGCTGAGTCAATCGATAGGATCGATACGGTTAATTCGGAAATAAACCAACAACTTAAAAAGTCTACGATGAGCGCTCCGAGGCGTTGATTGACCGTAGCAAGGGGATAGCGGCTGTAGGCTGGCTCTAAGTCCATTGTGATTGCTTGTGTGATTGCTTGATTCGTGATTAAGGCACAGAGTTATATTCTATGCCTTTATAATTGCACTTACAGCGCAAAGCGCTGAAGCAAAATCCAAAGAAATTTTTGAAAGCGCAGCTTTGCAGCGCTTCCAAAAGTTTCTTTGGACTTTATAGCAAAGGAGCCATATCAAAATGACACAGGCGATAACTCGTAAATCTCTCAATGCCTCTCTATATGAGACAGACTTTTTGCTAGTTTAAAAACTATATGGAATGATATTTTTGATATTGCTTTTCCTCTTGCATTGCGAAGTGTTATCGATGATTATGAGGTAAAAGACTATCACATTCCTGAGCAATGGCAGTTTAGATATGACATTTACGCAATGTTGAATATTAAGTTTTGGGATGAGTAGATAAGCTATAAACAAATGAAGCGATTAATAAAACATCAGCAATTTAGTTTGTTTGATCCAATATCACTTTTTTCACAAAGTCAATATAGAGCAATAGATTTATTCTCAGGGATAGGTGGAATAAGATTAGGTTTTGAAAAGGCATTTAAAGAAAGAGTAGAGTTTGTTTTTGCCTCTGAAATCGACAAGTATGCTCGAATAACTTATGAAAGTAATTTCGGTGATTTTCCTCATGGAGACATAACTAAAATTCCTCCTCACGAGATACCAGCATTCGATATTTTGCTAGCTGGATTCCCTTGTCAACCTTTTTCTCATGCAGGATTAAAAAAAGGTTTTGACGATACAAGAGGTACTTTGTTTTTTGATATCGCAAAAATCATAGAATTCCATAGACCAGAGGTTGTTTTTCTTGAAAATGTCAAAGGATTTAAAAATCATGACAGAGGAAATACATTTGCTGTTGTTAAAAGAACTCTTAATGATTTAGGTTATAAAGTATTTGCAGAAGTTCTAAACGCTAAAAATTTTGGAGTGCCTCAAAACAGAGAAAGAATTTACATTATTGCTTTTCAAAATCAAGATATTAATTTTGAATTTCCAACAGGAGATAATCAAGAAATCAAGTTAGGCAATATTTTAGAAGCTAATGTTGATAGCAAATACACTATTTCAGATAAATTATGGGAAGGACATCAAAGAAGAAAAGCAGAACACCAAGCAAAAGGTAATGGCTTTGGATATTCTCTGTTTAACTCTGACTCATCTTATACCAGCACAATTAGTGCTAGATACTATAAGGATGGCTCTGAGATTTTAATTGATCAAAAGAGTAAAAATCCAAGAAAATTAACACCAAGAGAAGCTGCTCGTCTTCAGGGGTTCCCAGATGAATTTAAAATCATTCCTAGTGACACTCAAGCATATAAACAATTTGGCAATAGTGTAGCCGTGCCTGTTATTGAGAAACTAGCGAAAAGTATACTAACTTATTTAGTCTAGTTTAATATGTCTCTATTATAAGACTATCCCAAAAATCATTTAATGCACGCCATTGTGAATAAGGTCTATTATTCCCTTGATACATACCACTATCGAAAAAAACTACTCCTTCGGCAACAAGATCAATCCAAGATTCAAAAGTAATTGGCTTGCCAAATTGAATAGCAGTGTACACGCCTAAATTATTTTGAAGACACTTAAACCATCCTTTATTATTAAACTTCGCCTCGACTTTTTTCTTCATAGAATTGCTTTTCCATCGAGCCAAAATCAAATCATTGATTTGCATATTCACTGGAATAATATCTGCCTTGTCTTTTCTTAAATCTTTCTCAAAACTGTAGACTGCAATAATATCTTTATTTTCATCAACTATTAACTCTTGTCCATATCGATTAATTTTTTTGATTTTTGGAACAACTTCTCCAGACCAAGAATAACGATCTTTATCTGGCTTGTATGTCCCAAATATTTGCATAAAATTATCTCTATTTACTCCAATGATTCGAGATGTAAAATATTTAGAATCTTTAAAAATATAATAATCTGCCGACCAATCACCAAAAGTTGTTTTACCAGAAGTTGTTTGATTTTTCATTTCATAACCAAACAAATCTGCTTCGGTTCTATTATTAACCTCAATTCCCATTTGACGCTCAAGCCAATGTCCAGATTTACCGTCATGTTGTTGGTTGCTATTCGATATATCTGGTTTTTTACCTCTTACATTATTATTAAAACGATTGATGATTTCTTGTTTCCCTTCTTCCATTTATAGCCCACTCAATAGTTCCGATAGGCTGATACCTAAACCATTACAGAGCTTCTTCAAATTTAAGTAGGAGGGATTTCTTGCAGATCTTTCTAATAAACTGATATATGTTCTATCAAAGCCACATTTTTCAGCTAACTTTTCCTGAGATAATCCAAGGCTTTTCCGTCTTTTTTTAATTTGTTCTGCTAGAAGCTGTAGTGCTAGCTTTGAGTCATCATCCATGAAATAAAGCTAAAATAATGCAGACAAAACAACAACGGACAATTCGTCTCATTTTGAATCTAGAGCCGTATGAATAATTATCTTGCGATCGCCATTGGCAACACCAGAATTAAGGCGGTTATTTTTGGTGGCGATCGCCAAATTATTGAAGAATATGCTTATACCCATGACCAATTACCAATCTTAGAAACGAAACTTACGGATCGAGATTTTGCAGATATTGCGATCGCTTCCGTCGTCCCCGATCTGCTCACCATCTGGCATAATCTACCGCAAACCCAAATTATCAAAACGAGCGATGTGCCTTTGCATGGCTTGTACGCGACGATGGGATGCGATCGCGCCTTGGCAGCCTATGGCGCAGGAGAAATCTATGGCTATCCTGTCTTAGTGATCGATGCAGGAACAGCCATTACCTTAACGGGGATTGATGCGGATAAGGCTTTATTGGGTGGGGCAATTGTCGCGGGACTGCGATCGCAGTTTTGGAGTTTGTATCAAAATACGGCAGCCTTGCCCGATGTCCATATTCCCGAAACCTTGCCAAATCGTTGGGGCATGGATACGCCTAGCTCAATTCAAGCGGGGATTGCTCACATATTTTTATCAGGTTTGCAAGCTTATATTACTGATTGGCGATCGCAGTTTCCTCACGGTCGAGTAATTCTGACAGGTGGCGATGGCGATCGGCTCAAATCTTGGGGGCTAAGAGTAGATGCGATCGACCCACTCTTAGTTTTTTGGGGAATTTGGCATTGCTGTCGCAAAACTATAGCTATCGCCAAATGTACTAGGACATAAACCCCAAGAATTGACTGGCGGCGCTTCGCGCCGCCAGTCAATTCTTGGGGTTTGATTTGTCCTCATTCAAGTAACTGTAGCTATAAAACCCCAGAAAAAATTAAGGAGGATCACTTTTAATCTAGAATTATCAGAAAAGCATCATACTTAGATCGTGAATTTTAATCCTCAGCTTTGTCGTAACGAAAGTGAAGTCGAAAGTAAATTAATTGTGCAGTATCTTTTGCCCATGCTGGGTTACGATGCGAGTAAGTGGCATCAGGAAGTTGCTCTAGGTAGTATTCGTTTAGATTTTTTAGCATTAATTTCCCCAATTATCCCCGCTAGTCCCGACGCATTCCCCAAAGCATTCCCCAAAGCATTCCCTAAAATTTGCGTGGTAATGGAGGCAAAACATCCTAAACAAAATCTTAATTTTCATGTGCGTCGTCTTAGGCGTTATTTAAGCAATCTACAAGTTCTCTATGGAGTTTTAACTAATGGCAAAGATTTTCGGATTTATGAACTGGAGGGCGATGGGATAAATCTAATTTTTCAATGTCAAGGCTCAGAAATAGCTGATAAAATACCGAAAATCAAAGATATCATTGGTAGAGATAAATTAGCAGGACTAGAAGCTAGTCAATCCCAATCATCGATTGATTTTCCGATTCCAATTAAGACTATAACTTTACCTTCGGAACCTATTTCACTTGTAACTTCAGAATCTATAACCATGAAAACGATCGCAATCTATCACAATAAAGGCGGTGTCGGTAAAACCACAACAACGATTAATCTAGCCGCAGCCATGAGTCGGAAAGGATTAAAGGTATTGATTATTGACCTTGATAGCCAAGCAAATACCACCTATGCAGCAGGGTTAATGAAATTTGCCAATGAAGACGATGATATACTCAAAGACTGCAATGTTTACAATGTCATCCATTACCCCCGCTCCAACTACATTCCTGAGATTGCCTTAAAAGGAAGTTTTACCTATCCTGAAGTAGATGTGATTCCCGCCCATATCAATTTGATCTGGCAAGAAAATACCCTCGTCGATCAAGAGAGTTCTAAATTTCAATTGGTCAAGAAATTGGAACTTGTGAAAGATAAATACGATGTAGTTTTGATTGATACACCGCCATCACTCAATCTATACGCCAAAATCGCCCTAATCGCCTGTGACTATTTAATCATTCCTTCCGATCTAAAACCATTTGCGAATGAAGGTTTGCGTAATGTCCGAAACTTTATTCAAGAGATTGATGAATTTCGCAGTTATACCAACCGAAATGGGATCAAGGTGTTGGGGGTCTTACCTTCTAAAATACTCACAAATGCTAATTATATTAAGGCAACACTTCCCAAACAGGAAAAAGTCATCGCAGAACGCTATGGATTTCCAGTTCTAGAAACTCGCATTTTTCAACGGGAAGACTTATCGCGAGCGGTTGATAATTTCATACTCGAAGGAGATATTCAAACTCCTGACCCCAAATCTATTTTCGACTTTAAGCCTGATTCCATATCAGCCGCTGAATTTGAAGAACTCGCCAATGAGATTCTCAGTAAGATAGGAATGCGCCCATGAGTCTCCTGACATCTTCGATCGATCTTGATATGATCGCACCACCAATAACTGAAGATCAACCGCAATTTCCTGCCAGTCAGATTGATCATCTCGCGCAGCTATTTTTACAAGTCGGTGACACAGTCCGACCAATCATATTAAGGAGAATCTCACCAATCTCCTTTGAGATTTTGGAAGGATATTTTGAATATTATGCAGCGATGAAAGCACAGGAAATAGATGATCAATTCACAGCTATTCGCGCCTATGTAGTTCCACCCGATCGCGAGTTAGCGATTCTCAATCAGTATCAATTTTTGCGATCGCTATCCACTCCACCTGCAAACGAAAAGATAGATTCCTTACTAATTAACCCTAGCGAAAGGCAATCCGACTTAGAGAAAATAGAACAAACAATAGAACGAGCCATTGCCAATCGCTTAGACCAGAAAATTGCTGCCACCATTGAGCGCATAGTCGAAGAAAAAATTGGTTCGAGCTTTCAAGCCATGACCAAGCAGATAACGAACCAGATAACACAACAGTTGGACATGCATTTATCGGAGATCAAGCGATCGCTATTATCAGCACCAGTTACTCCTTCAGTTACTCCTTCGGTCAATCAGATTACCGAATCTTCAGTACCTCCCATGGAAACCACTTTAAAAACAGTAACCAAGAAAAACAGTAAATCCACAGGAACGAATCAGCCCAAGACTCGATCATCAGGATCATCTCCGACAAAATCCGCTATCAAGGAAAGCGACCCGAAAGTAATCGAAGTTCTTAGGGAATTGAATACGTTAAATTTTGGCGATTTAGAATATAAGCTATTAAAATCCAAAAGTAAGAAGTTTGCTAGACCGATTTACGAACTAAGGTTACAGCAACCCGATCAAAAATTCCAATCAATCCTCGATATCACCAAGGTTGAGGGAATTGCGGAAAAAACCATGCTGAAAATTATTGATGCATGGTAGCTGCATGATAATTACAACACTTTTGTGAATTAAAAACCAAACCCAGTAAGGGTTTTCAAAACACAAAATGGCGTAGCCTTGTGTTTTGGGATTACGTTGCTATACTTAGCAAAAACAGTTATACCAATTCCCAAAATGGCGTTGCTATTTTTGAAATCTCAAAAGCTTACTGGATTTGTCTTTTAATTAACTGAAGTGTTGGCTCGCTTCAGTGAACTTCAGTTAATTGATATAAGAGAATAACTGTAAACGATTGCTAAGTTTAATAAATTTAGCTTAAGAAGAATTTTTTGATGTCTGATTACCTCATAGGATTATTTTGATTAAAAAAATTTTTATAGGTAATTAGACTTAAGCAAAAAATTATGACATACCTAACCCTGAACTTATTAGCAGCCGTACCTACAACCCCAGTCTGGTCTCCCAGCGTAGCTCTGATTATGATTACCGCTAATTTATTTGCATTAGTTGTTGCTCGTTATGGTATCCAAGTCAAGGGTGTTGGTCCTAGCTTACCTGTAGAGCTTCCAGGACTATTTGCAGGTTTTGGTTTGCCAGAATTACTCGCAGTTACTAGCTTTGGTCATGTTCTTGGAGCTGGTTTGATTTTAGGATTAGCCCAAGCAGGCTTGTTATAGCTGCCGCCAGTTTTGTAAAGAGAGTTACCACGCTCTGCGCGGCAACTCTCTTTGGGGTTTTATGTCCTGATAATTGGCAGTCCTAAAAAGGAAAGAATTTATATGGTAAGGATGGGCGGCGCGAAGCGCCGCCCATCCTTACCTATTTAGCACTACCAATTTATACCAAATCACAAAATGGCGTAGCCATTTTGTGATTTTAAAACCCTTATTGGGTTTGGTTTTTAATTCCCAAAAGTGTAGCCACACTTTTGGGAATAGGTATTATATAGCTGCCGTCAACTGTATCAAGTCATAACTCACGTTTACTAAAAGAGGGCTGAGCAGCCCTCTTTTAGTAAACGTGAGTTCGGGATAATTTGAAACGGGCTTTGAGAAAGGGTTTGCGCAGCAAACCCTTTCTCAAAGCGCAAGAGTAAAAGCCTTGCTTAGCAAGGCTTTTACTCTTGCGCTTTTAAAAGCTAATTATCACTACTTCGCGCCACATTTTTTTATAGAGCACAGTGATAGCAAGATATTGCCTATATTTATGGCTTTAAGCCCAAGAAGAAATCGGCTTGGAAGCGATCGCTAGTTTCGGAATATACAAAAACCGCACCTCCTAATCTATCGATCGTTTTTTGGAGTAGTTCTGGTAAAACCTTTTTTGTGGATTGATCGGGGCTTGATGTTTCAGATTGGGGAGATTCGGGATTGGGTGAAGCCTCAAGTTCACTGAAATAGGCAATAGAGAATAAAGCGATTTGCTTAGCGATCGCATTGGCATTGAGATAAAAATAGCCAAAGTTGGGCTTGGGCATATCGGTGATCGCATCTCGAAACATTTCCGAATCCGCAAGGGCAGGCTTGGGCGTGGGAATAAAATCCGCAACGGTTTGATAACCGATTGTGAGGATTAGAGTCTGGGGATCGCGCCACCCATAGGCAAAGGCACTTTGTGTTTTCCCAACTTCGCGATCGTCAGGAAACTCCAGACTAGTCAACAAAGTCGTACCAATCTGACGTTTTTTGACTTGGGCAATGTTTTTGGGAACTAAAAAGTTATTAAAGTACTTAGTTACTTTGCCCAATGTCTTATTAACAGCATCGGGCTTAGATGTACGGATGAGCATTCCCGCTGCGATATCACTGCCAAATTCTTTAAATGGAGAGCGATCGCTGGGGAATATCGTAACGGCATATTCTCCATCCATCAAGGCAATGATATCTTTCTCAATGTCTAGATCTAAATTAGGATCAGCAATCGAAGAAGAGAGCATTCGCAATCCATCCACAAGGATCTTATAGGAAGGCTGTTTTTTGGACTCTTCCACAAACCATTGCCATTGGCGACTGAAATTGCGACTGGTAATTGCGCCATAGATATTTGAGGGCAAGTAGGACAGTAGCCGATCGCTAGTTCCATTATCCTTAGGTACAGGGGGACGCACCTCCGCAAAATAACTATTACTTTGACTGCGTACTCCCTTAGGATCGAGCCATGTAAACAGATCGAAACTGCTGTACTGTCCGAGGGTGTATTGCAAACCTTGCAGATATTCGGAACGGCTTAATCCCGGAACCTCTGAAGTCTCAGGCAGATCCGCCGCTAAGATTTCGGCAATCTGCCCCAAACCTTTAAAATCTCCATAGCCAGCTAGCAGGGAGCGATCCCATAGCGGATGATTGAGCGATCGCAAAAAGAGTGGGTTCTCCGCCAAGGAGGGCAAAGTCTGCTCGGAATTGACCGCAGACAGATCGACCATCTTCTGAATAGCTTGGCGATCCGTTGCGATCACAGCAACTCCACTGGGCAGTTGGGCGATCGCCAATCGTTGCAACCTGAAGTCAAAAAAACCAGGAATAATTGGCTCATTGTCTCCAGAATTAGGAGGATAATCGTCTTTATTTTGGAGATCTTTATTCTTGAGATGCGCATTCTGGAGATCGGCATTCTGGAGCTCTGAAGCTTTATCCTGTAGATGCGATAAAAGATATTTTCGTGAATTTAACCTTTGCGAAAGCACAGGCTTCCTATCACCAAACTTCTCCTCCTCAAATTGCCACTCTAAGATTTTGACATTTTGATATTGGATTTCAGTTGGTTTCGGTAAGTTGAGCTTCTTTAATTTTTGCAAGAAAAGCTCGAATTTTTGGCTATCAGCGATCGGTGCAAGCGCCACAAACGATAATTCGCTATCGCCACCATTGCCCCATAGGGAAATCGCTAATTCATTACCTAACCAAGGCTGGACATCCTTAGTAATAGAAAAACCCGAAGACAGGGTTATAAAGCTCAGTAATTTATCAAGAGCTAAAACGGGTGATACGGAAGAAGAGCCTAAAACTTGCCAAGAGGAGCGATCAATATCAAGTATCAAAAAGCCGATCGCATCAGAGGGAATTTGTTTAGCAAGATTGAGGGAGCGCCGCGCAAATTGATTGGAGCCTGAATTCTGAAGAATCGCTTTGGGCTGAGCCGCAATTATATTCAGCTTTGAGCTTGGGCTGGGAACTGGTAACTCATTAAGCGTATTGGCGATCGCAGGAGTAGATAGGCTACCGACATTGACCGCGAGAATCGTAGCTGCAAACAAACTCCTCACTGAATAAAACCTCTCTGAAATTGATGACAAGACTTAGCGATGAGAACGGACTAGCAAAAACGACAATTCCCACAACACATAGTATCGCCCATTCTTGCTATACCAAATTAAGAAATGGCGTAGCCATTTCTTAATTTGGTATATTCACTGATGTTACGTGGAACGAATATCGCCCTCACCCCCCAGCCCCCCTCTCCCATTATGGGAGAGGGGGAGTAAGACTAATTTCTGGTTCCCCTCTCCCATAATGGGAGAGGGGCTAGGGGTGAGGGTCTTGTAAGCTTCCACGTAAGACCAGTTTTAAGTACATCAGAATAGTTAAATAATAAAACGAGAGTCTACGCTGCCCGCTGCGCGGGCAGCGCAGACTCTCGTTTTGGTTTTTAATTATGCGTAACTGCTTAATTGATATTACAGTTCGCAATTTTAGCCAAAAGCGCGGCATACTGAGCCTGAAACTCCTTTGCTTTAGAATCCTTAGATTGATGCCATGCTGCTAACCAAAGAGGAGTAGGGAAATGTCCCTCAGGAGGCGATTGCGGTGAAGTAGCATTGGAAGCAATCCAAGTTCCATTCTGTCGCCATCCCACGCGATCGCTAAAGGTTTGCCAGCCCTTCATCGCCTTGTCTTCCTCAATCACCGCACCAAAGATCTTACTTACCTCGTCGGCGGAGGTATTATCAGGCTTGCTACTAATAACTTTAGTGGGAATGGTGGTATCCACCTTTTCTACCAAGCTTGCAGGTATTAATTGCAGCAATTGTGAGGAAGCCTTGACTTGATCGATTTTCTGAGCCAGCACCTGTTCTTGAGCTTGCTTGATTTCTTTAATTAGAGTCGGTGCAAGCGTACGAAATTGATTATTGGGATTCGCAACGGCAATGCGTACCGATTCCATTAAAGCTGACCAAGGAGATAGACCAAAGCGATCGCCAATTTCCTGTAACTGAGTACAGATCGATTCCAAGTTCTGGCGACTGCGAGGACTATCAGGCTGCTTAAACAGCTCCAGCATATTCCGTAATTTGAGTGGAACCTCAGCCTGAAAAGCCGTCAGCATTGCTTTTGTATCGATCTTAGGCGTTTTGCTTCCCGACTTAATCGCACTCTTAGGCTGGCTCTCAGTGGGTTTACCAGAGATCAGGTTTTGGAGATGGGCTTTAAGATTTGCAAAAATTTGATCGGAGCCAGCCATGACTCCATCCACCGCATCTTTAGTCAAACCATAGGGGCTTTGGAGATGTTCGACTAACTCTTGCAATTTATCAAAAGCTTGAAGAAAAAGCGTTTGGAGATCCTGATCGACCTTAAAATTGGTGTTTTCGCGGATGACCTTAAAATAATCTTCAAAGTTATGGGCAACATGTTGAATGCTGCTAAATCCCAGCATTGCGGCTCCCCCCTTAATTGAATGAGCCGCACGAAATATTTCATTTACGGCTTCAGCATCTCCCATCAGTGTTTGCAAATTCAGCAGTCCTGATTCGATAGTTTGGAGATGTTCCTTGGCTTCCTCAATAAAGTAGCCTGTAATCTGCTTTTGCTTGTCCTGATCCATGATGCTGACTGACCCCTTCAAGTATGGATTGTGTATGGATTGTGTATGGATTGTATGAATTGATGAATGATAAAATGTCTATTTATCAGGAAAAGCACTGTAAAGCCCCAACATTACCTAACCTGCAAATATCATCCTAGAAACACCTCAAAAGTATCTCCAGAATATCCTAGAAGTTTCTAGAAATCTTTATCCCAGAATTTATCCCAGAATTGATGACATATAAACCTGATTTTGGGCGCTAAATCCATAGCGTCCTTGACTATGCTGCTGCCAAAGCTTGTCAATGATTTGCAGATCATCACAGGAGATTTGCTTAATTTCCTCAGATGTCAACACCGAACCAATATTCTTACGCGCCGCATGACACATCACATTCCATGTCTCTTGGTTTGCTTCTTGCCACTTACCACCAGCTAACAAAGCACGCAGCTTAGTATAGTCGACCCCCGTACTAGAGGTAAGAGATTGCGTTGGTATAGTATTGTTAGGACTGGCGATCGCCGCAGCACTACTTACACGCCGAAATCGCAAAGTCATTGCCCCATTGCTTTGTCCATCACCTAATAAAATTGCCTCACCCGTATCCGTGAGCTTCAGTGAAATTTCGACCTCATCTAGAGCTAATCCATTGGCATGACTTGAAGAACTGTCGGTTGCGAGTTGCTGCACTAGATTCGCAAGTCTTTGGATACTGTCTTTAATCTTAGTGGTGCTAATCGATTTTACCGACACACCTTTGGGGCGATCGCCATTTGCTACAAATTCAATTAGTATTTCTTCGCTATCCATGACATCCTTTTTGGGCTATTTGCCAGATATTTAGACAATCTATGCGTAAATTTTAAGAGGAAACCGCCTCAGAACTATGTATATCTGACTCTCTGTTTAAATTATTGTTTGAAGCGCTATCTAGGCTATTACTTAGAGCATTGTTTAAATTACTTACATTATTTACATTGTTTGCATTTAGATTATTGTCTTTATCATTGCTCTTGTCATTAGCATTATTGCTAGATCCATTACTAGATCCATTGCTAGATCCATTACTAGATCCATTATTTACAGTATTACTGTGAACGGTTGCAATAGTTACGGTTGGCTTAGTCGCTGTAATTCTAGCAGCGATCGCTCGTTTTGTTAGAGCAGTATTATAGGCTGTCGTAATTGCTAAACGATCAACCATACCAATTACGCGCTTAGGTTGGTGGCGATCGACTACGGGCATTTGTCGTAGATCTCTCGTTGCCATACGTTTCAATGCTTCGGCAAGCGATTCATCGGCAAAGGTATAGAGCACTTCTTTAGTACAAATATTCTGTACGGTCATTTCTTCAAGGGGGCGATCAACCACGGTGTTAGATAAAAGCCGTTTGATATCTTGAGTGGTAAGGATACCTTGTAGATGGTTAATGTCATCAAGAACTAAGGCGCTATGGTGATAGCCACTAGTAATAAATTGGGCGGCTTGTAGTAACGGCATCGAATATTTAACCGATGCGGGATTGAGGGTCATTACCTCAGCAATTTTAATTTTTTCCAGCACCTCAATATCGGCGGGCAGGTCTGACCATTGCATCATCATCCGATCGGCTTTAGATGTATCGAGTTGATCAAGTACCCAAGCACAGAGTCCCACCGCTGCCATGAGCGGCAAGACAATGCGATAGTCGCGGGTCATTTCAAATAGTAGTAATACGGATGTCAGAGGAGCGCGAACCGTTCCTGCCAAGACTGCCGCCATACCGACTAGAGCATAGGCAGGAGAAGCCGCAATCGGAATCGATGCGGGTAAAAAGCTAGCGATCGCCTGTCCGTACAAACTACCCAATACAGCTCCTAAGAAGATAGAAGGCGCAAATATTCCGCCGACAAAACCACTAGCAGAGCTGATAGCCGTTAGTACGAGTTTGATCGCCAACAGCATCGCCAGTAGAGGAATGGTGAATGGGGTATCTTGCAAGATTGATTCCACCGTCTCATACCCAATACCGATCGCCTCAGGAAAGGTCAAGGCAATAATGCCGACACATAAGCCCCCAATTAATAATTTGATCGGCATCGGCAGCTTTTGCATGAAGGGAGCGATCTTCCATTGCCCTGCAAAAAACTTCTTTGCCAGCTTAATCGCACGGGTAAACATTAACGCAACGGCACTGGCTAGTACCCCCAAGCCAAGATAGAGCGGCAACTCCCAATAGCTGCGTACTTCATAGACAGGCAAACTAAAAGCGGGTCTTTCCCCCAGACTGATCTGGGAAACCAGAGCCGAAATTACCGAAGCAATAACTACAACACTAACATCAGAGTTCGGGCTGGATTTATTGGTGCGATAGGAATCGCGGAGTAAGACCTCTAGGGCAAAAAATACACCTGCGATCGGTGCGTTAAACCCAGCCGCTAAACCCGCCGCGCCCCCTGCACCGATCAGTAACCTAATCCTTTCGCTAGAAAATTGCATCATTTGACCGAGCAAAGAGCCAATATTGCTGCCTAGCTCCACACTTGGTCCCTCAGGTCCCAGCGAAGCTCCTGCCCCAAGAGAAAGCGCTGCTGCTACCGTTTTTAGCGGAACCTGTGAATAGGATAATGCTAATTCTCGGCTAGAAGTACTAGCTTCATCTCGATCTAACTTGAAGCGCAAAATGCTAACTACTACGGCTCCTATCATCGGGATGAAAACAATGCCCCAATGCCACTTGGCAATAAAAGCTAAGGCTAGTTCATGCCAATAAAATTCTTGGGCGATTAAAATCAGCTTGCGAAATAGGGTTACCCCAGTCCCACTGATTACGCCAACAGCGATCGCCGAAATAAGCATAACCGTCTCCGCAGATGGCTGAAGACGGTTTAATACGGTCACCAATAGGCGGGAAAGCGACATGGTGGAGAACTCGTGGAGAGTAGGATATAAAACTAGCGTCAATGCCCGATTAAAACAAGCAATTAAAACAAGCAATTAAAACGAGCGATTAATTAAGGTTAATTAAATAGCTATTGACCGAGGCATAACTCCAGTCAATAGCTATTTAATCATTCTAAAGTTTCGGAGTCGTCGTTTGCCTCAGAAAATTCTGCTAAAGCTGATTCTGAGTTAGCCTCAGTGGTATTGGATGGATCGCGATCGCCTTCCGAATTTACTACCGCAACTAAGTCAATTTGCTGGCGATAGTAATCTACGCCCTTGACCTGCACCTCTACGCGATCGCCCAGACAATATTGGCGACCACTGCGGCGACCGACTAGCAAAGTCGAAGCCCTCGCACGACCTTTACCATTAATCAAGGGGAACTCATACCAATCATCCTTAAGAGAACTGACATGCACTAACCCTTCCACTAATAGCGATTCGATCTCCACAAAGAAACCATAGGACTGGACGCTGGTAATAATGCCGAAGAAGTTACCACCCGTGTGCGATCGCATAAACTCCGCCTTACGCAATCCATCGAGATCAGCGATCGAACGGTGATATAGAGCGTCAGCTTGATTAAGTTTCGGTACGACGGCTTCCAAGTCTTCAATTAATTGGCGTTCGGTTTCAGGAGGCAGCACACTCCAATTGACTTGACCGTGGGAGCTAGAACTACGCAGGTTCACCCCATCCTTAATCCTGATGCTACGACGATCTCGCCCTTCTTCAAACACGGTATGTAAAATGCGTTGAATCAGTAGATCGCCATAGTGGTTTTGAGGAAACACACCATGCACATAGGGTTGGTCGATTAAGCCCAGACCAAAATGCATAGCAGGCTTAAGCACATACTCATTGGTCTTAAACATCGACAGCAACAAATATTTGAGAATGTCGCGAGTTGCTTCCTGTTCGAGCTGGTTTACCTGTCCCAAAATCCGATGCAGATCGGCAATTTGGAGCTGTTCAGGATTTTCCAACTTTGAGGCAATCCCTATGCTCTCCAAGAGCTTAGTCCAATCATCGACCTTGCCTTGATCGGGGGGGATTTGGTGCAGATAGATTGAAGGAACGGCAAGGGAATGTAGGTGGGAGGCGATCGCTTTATTTGCAAGGATCATTACCTCCATTACCGAACCCGAAATCTGTAAAGTCAAAGGAATCACCGTTAAGCCCCTGACTCCCTCATCCGCTTCTTGAGAGGGAATTTGGGGCAAAACTAGTCTGATCGCATTGGACTGATTTTGCAGTAGCGTTCCCACCTTAGCAATCAAATGCACCAGTTCTTCTACCTCAGTATCAATCTCTTGACTGGGGGCATCTTCATCAACAGCCACCTTCCCATCAAGAATCTGCTGTGCTCTTTGATAGCTCAAGTTAGCCCGCACTAGTACGGCGGAAGGCTGGATCTCAAAGGAAAGCATATTGCCATCGCGATCTAACTTAATCAACACTGACATCGTTAGATATTCAGGTTGATTAAATACATTCATTTCAGGCAACATCGGCAAAACCGTGTCTCCAAGGAAAAATGAGCGCAACCGCTTCTGTGCTTCTAAATCCAACGGCGAGCCTGAGGCAACATAGGTCGCGACATCGGGGATATGCACGCCTAATTCCCAGCCCGTTTCCACTTCAGCGATCGAGATCGCAGCAGCATTACCAATTCTCACCGTCAGGGTTTTGCGCAAGTCAAGACGATGCTTGAGATCTGCCTTTCTAACCCCACGAGGTAAGCTTGCGGCGGCGGTTAAAGCTTTCGCACTAAATCTGCGGGGTAGATTATGTTTGCAGCAGACCAGATCGATATCGTTAGTTGATTCCGCATCATCGCCCAAGATTTGCAAAATCCGACCCAAAGGCAAATGATTGCCTAAAGAAAACCGCACCATTTCCAGATGCACCAGTTTCCCCACCGCTACACTCAGATCGGGCGTTTCTTCGTCTGGGACTAATTCCACTTCAAACAGCAGCCGATCATCAAGGGGTAAGGCTCGATAGCTATCGTCGGTAAACTTTACGGTTGAGAGTAAAGTAGGATTTGAGCGTTCGAGGATCAAGCGGACTTCACCCTCAGGCGATCGCCGTCGCACACCATCCTTAGTTACCCTCACCAAAACGCGATCGCCATTCCAAGCATTGCTCAGACGACTTTCTCTGACATAGATATCTTCAGCACCCTCAACATCTTGAATTGCGAAGCAAAAGCCTTTACTAGAACAACGTAAACGACCTTCAACCAAACCCTCTTCGTGAATGCGTCGGTATCGACCCTTGTCTTTTTCAAGGACACCAATTTTTTCGAGAGCATCAAGAGCAACTTGGAGTCGACGCACGCTTTTGCTGTCATCACCAATCCCAAGTTTTTTTTCAATCGCTTTGGGTGTAACTAGTTTGTCATCAGAGAAATTGTCTAACAGTTGATTAATCGAGAATTCCATGAGGCGAAGATCAAGCGATTGTTTAAGGTGAGCAAATTAAATCGAACGAGGGGGGTAACAAAATAGCAACCTACGAACATAAGCCACAGTAGGGAGAGCCAAACAGCAATCAATATCACAAACCAACGAAAGCTAAAGTTTCGATGATTATCACGGAAAACAACTTCTATAGGTTCGACTTATCAAAACGAAACCAAAGAGGTTGATTTATCTTTTTAGAGGCGATCCAGATAGCGCTGCGATATCATTACAGAACAAGAAAAATGGGATAGCGAAAAAATATGGATCGAAACGCATATTTTTTGGTTGCCCCGTTTTTATGATGCATTCCCAAAGAAATTTCAACGATTTCGGTAGGGTTTTAGCTCTCTTTTGCCATGATTACAGGGCTTAGACGGCTTAAGGATTTGCAAAGTTAGCTTGTATAGTGTTCCCCTGCTGTTTATATTTTAGCCCAATTGCTCCAGCAAATATTTTGGATATTAATTATTTTTTTACTTCAGAAATCGTAAGGGACTTGCGAGAGAAATAAGATACCAATCCAGATTTGCCAGAATCGTTGGCGCGGCTCCGCCGCGCCAACGATTCTGGTTTTATATTTGGTACTTCATTAAATCGCAAGTCCCTAACTGGCGATAAGAGCTCTCATAAGTAGTTCAGCATAAGTAAACTTATAGCTACAGTCACTTGAATTAGGACAAATCAAACCCCAATAATTGACTGGCGGCGCGAAGCGCCGCCAGTCAATTATTGGGGTTTATGTCCTAGTACATTTGGCGATAGCTATAAAAGCAATCTCATAATAAATTACCAAGGTAAATTGCCAAGGTAAACTATTAGGGATTGTCAGAAGATCGAGGTCATGACTATAACTGCTGTCCAATTAATGTCCAAAATCGTAATCATTGGCGAAAAAAATAGGGCTTCAGCTAATCTCGATCAACTCGATCAAGCATAGTCAGCCCGCCATCTCTGATTCCCAAAATTATCACATCCCCGTCTTTTTTAGGAATTAGCTTTTTCTATTTATTTTGGTATTCATTACAGTTATTTGCGATTATTTGCGATCGCAAAAAAACATAATCAAGGTAAGGTTGAATTGTAAATACATGAACAATGTATCGATTAACACTTAACTTTTTGCTGCTATTATTGCTACATTAAATTAAGACAGGTGTTAAGACTGTTATTTTGTGAGGAACGGTAATCTAAATGTCTAAGTTTTCCAAGAAAAATTACAGCGTAGTCATATCGGCCGCTGTTGCTGCATCCGCCCTCATCAGTGGTGGAGCTAATGCTCAAGCTTCTCAAAACTCTGAAGTAATCCGCTCAGTAAGTACCGATAGCTTGGCACGTCCTAATGCGATCGCTCAAAATGTTACTTCAGTATCTCAACTTAGCGATGTTCGCCCTACCGATTGGGCTTTCACCGCATTGCAATCCTTGGTAGAGCGCTACGGTTGTATCGCTGGTTACCCTGATCGCACATTCCGTGGCAAACAAGCAACTAGCCGTTATGAATTTGCTGCTGGTTTGAATGCTTGCTTGGACAAGATTAACGAAATCATCTCCGCAGGTTTGGCTGACAAGGTTAGCAAGCAAGATCTCGCCACCCTTCAAAAGCTTCAAGAAGAATTTGCTGCTGAACTTGCAACTCTTCGCGGTCGTGTAGATGCCCTCGATGCAAAAACCGCTAAGCTCGAAGCTCAGCAATTCTCCACCACCACCAAACTACGTGGAGAAGCAATCTTCGGTCTTGCTTCTGGAACCGACGGCGTTTCTTCAACTGGCGTTAGCAGCACAAACACAACTTTCAGCTACCGCGTTCGTCTCAATCTAGACACCAGCTTCACTGGCAAGGATTTATTAAGAACCCGTTTGCAAGCTAGCAACACTTCTAACTACAATGCACTGGCAAATAGCAACAGTACTCGCCTATCCTTTGATGGATATGGATTTACTGGCAGCTCTGCGAATAACTTTGAAATCAATCGCTTGTATTACAAGTTCCCCGTTGGCGATCAATTCACTGCTTACATCGCCCCCATCGGTGCTGTAGAAGATGTCATCAATCCTCTTAATCCTCTTGAGAGTGATAGCCAAGGCACTATTTCTCGTTTCGGTCGTTTCAATCCATTGATCCGCATTGCTTCTAGTGGTGGTGCTTCAGGGCTAGCAGTAGCTGGTTTTGACTGGAACTTTAGCAAGAGTGCTAGTTTACAAGTTGCTTACAGCGCTTCTAATGCTGCTGCTGCTTCTGGTCAAGGTGGCATCTCTGGTGGAGATACCAAGATTGTTGCTCAGTTGGTAGCAAAGCCTTCTGATGCGCTTACTCTCGGTATTGGTTATGCTCGTGCCTATACAGTTGGTAATACCCTTAGCTCTAGTCTAAACGCTGACTCTCTAGGTGGAGTAAGTGCTCCTGGCGTAAGTGGAATCAACTCAGATACCGTTGCAGGTAGCTTGATTTGGGATATCACCAAGAAGTTCACATTCAACACTTGGGGCGCTTACACCTTTGCTAACTCCACGGGTACAACCACCGCTGGTACTACCTTTACTAGCTGGTTAGCTGCGCTTTCCTTGAAAGATATCTTTAGTGAAGGCGACCTTGCTGCTCTCTCCTTCGGTCAGCCTTTGCTCAGAACCAGCGTCACTGGATCTGCTCAAGGTAGTGCCAGCACTCCTTACCAGTTGGAAGCCTTCTATCGTTTCCGTGTTTCTAAGAATATCAGCATCACTCCTGGTGTATTCTTTGTATTCAACCAAGGTAGCGATAGTGCTAACGGAACTGCTACCGTTGGTGTAATCCGTACCACCTTCTCGTTCTAAAAATTTATTTGCTAGAACAAACTAAACCTAATAGTTTTTTGCTTATCTAATAACATTTAGTTAGCCTAAAACTTTCTAAAAAGAGGAGACATTACAGGTCTCCTCTTTTTATTTATAGCGATCGCCACTCGCGTTAAAAAAATCAAAACCCAAGAAGAGAATTGCAGCGCAAAGCGCTGCAATTCTCTTCTTGGGTTTTATACCAATTTACGAAAGTGTGACAACACTTTTATGAATTGGTATAAAAACAGTAAGGGACTTGCGATTTAATGAAGTACCAAATATAAAACCAGAATCGGTGGCGCGGCTCCGCCGCGCCACCG